>JAKAVX010000045.1 GCA_021827465.1 Deltaproteobacteria bacterium
CGAAAGCTTTCGCGCAAGCTCGTCCATCGCAAGCTCCAGCGCGAAGCACCCCTGCGGCCATCCCGGCGCGCGCATCGGCGAGCACGGCCCGGTATTCGTGAAGACGTTGGTTTCCTCGGTTCGGAGGTTAGGCGAATGGTAGAGCGAGAGGAACGGTCCCGCGCTGCCCGAACCCGCGCTGATCCCTCCGCCGCCGTGCTGAACGAGTTCGATCGCGGTCAGCTTGCCGTCGTGCGCCGCGCCGAGCCGCACTTTCTGGATTGCGTCGGGGCGATTGCCGGTTGCCAGATGCTCGCCCTCGCGCGTGCACATCACTTTGACCGGAGCGTGCGCCTCGCGGGCAAGGCGCGCCGCAATCACGGTTTCGGGCTTGGCGCCGAATTTGGAGCCGAAGCCGCCGCCGAGATACTCGCAGACGACGCGAACCTTGTTGTGCGGCAGGTTGAAGTAAACCGCGAGGTCGTCGCGCACCGTGAAGATGCCCTGGGTCGAGGACCAGACGGTCAGTTCGTCGCCGTCCCAGCGCGCCACCGATCCGTGAACCTCAAGCGACACATGAGTTTGTACCGGGGTCAGGTAGACGGCTTCGTGAACCGCCGACGCTTCGGCGATCCCGCGCTTTACGTCGCCATGCTCGTTGACGCTGGGGCGCTGCACGTTCGACCTGCCTTCGAAAACCGCCGGCGCGCCCGGCTTCATCGCCGAGCCGAGATCGGCCGCGAACGGCAGCGCTTCGTACTCGACCTTGATCAGGCCAAGCGCGTCGAGCGCGGTGTCATAATCGATTGCGGCGACGGCGGCGACCTCCTGTCCCGCGAATCGCACGGCACTGTCGTCCATCCGAATTGCGGCGCGCACTCCGCTTAGACGCTTGGCTCGGGAAAGATCGACGCTTCGAACGCGTGCGTGAGGTATCGGGCTTCTGAGAATCGCGCCGTAGAGCATCCCGGGCAGCGAGATATCGTAGGTGTAGCGCGCGGCGCCGGTGGCTTTGAGCGCGCCGTCAACTCGCGGAATAGGTTTGCCGACGATCTCGAAGCGCTCGCCGAATTGCCAGGGCGTCGGTTCGTCGTCGGGAATTACGACCGTGACCGGATCCAGATGGCCCTCGAAGCCGAGGTTGAGTGTCACCCGGCGCGACATCAGGATTCTCCCGTGCCGCCGCGGCTGCCACGAGCGACCGAAAGCGCAGCGGCGAAGACATGAGGATAAGTGCCGCATCGGCAGATATTGCCGGCCACGGCGCGCTTCACATCTTCAAGTTGCGCTTGAGGATTCGACGAGAGCGCAGCCGCCATCGACATCACCATCCCGGGCGTGCAGAAGCCGCATTGGGCTCCGTCGTGCTCGACGAAGGCCGCGCCGAGTGGAGACATCCCGTCGAGGGTGCCGAGCCCTTCGATAGTCGTAATCTCATGCCCGCGCGCGTCGATCGCGAGGATCATGCATGATGTCACCGGCTTGCCGTCGAGATGGACGGTGCAGGCGCCGCACGCGCCGCGATCGCATACCAGCTTGGTGCCGGTCAGATTCAAATGGTCGCGAAGCGCGCGAAGCAGGGTCACGCGCGGCTCGACGGTTACGCGGCGCATCTGGCCGTTTATCTTGAGTTCGATTGTCTCAGCGCCGGGGCCGATTCGCTCGGCGATACCCTCCTGCGCTTCAGGAGTGGCATCGGCGCGAGCAGACGGCGCGCGAATCAGTCCGGAGGTCGCCGCAATCGCGCCCGCGCCCTTGATAAACGAGCGGCGGCTTATCGAACGGGAATTCGGCGGCGTCTGCTTATCGCGCTTCATTGCGGCGAAGCCCTGTGTTCTCCCGGCTCGACGGCGGGAACTGCGGAACGCTGGAGCGTGGTGACGGCCGCCAACACCATCGCGAAAATCCCAAGCCCTGCGACCAGCGAAAAACCGGCGGTCTTTAGGAAGTAAACTACCGCGAGAAAAATCTTGTCAAGGACAATTCCGCCGCCGTATCCGAGCCGCGCGATCATCCAGTCGCGCGCCGGGCCGCCCTGCCCGTCCGCTCCGATCCGCGCAAGCCGCGATGAGATCGTCGCAACCGGTATCAGCGCAAGCGCACATACTGCGAGACTCCATCCGAGCGCGACCGCGCGCAATCGATCCTCGATAAAGCGCGCGGCGACCCGTATCGCGACAAGCATCCCGAGCGCAGCCGCCGCGCACTTCATGATGAGGAATTCGTTGGCGTCCCACCACGCGCCGAGCGGCGGATCGACGTAGCGCACGGCGATATGCGCCTCGGCGCCGTAGCTGAGCGTCGCGATCGTGCCGGCCAGGATCGAAAGCAGCGTCAGCATCTCGATTAGCCTGCGCATCGCGGCGATCCTCGCAAAAATCTAACGTACCCCTGCAAGTATTATCCCGCCCGAGGTGCGCGTCAGGCCGAGCGAGAGGTAAACGATAATCAGCACCAGCGCGCCGACGGTGAGCCCGACTTTGCGAAATCTTCGCTGAAGAGCGGGAATCGACGGGTCGGGTCCGTTGGCCGAGACTCTCCAGATTCGCGTCCCAATCGTGCCGTACTGGTACACGGCGAACACGATCACCGCTGCAACCAGTACAAGCTTCATCGCAAGCAGCAGCGTGATTGCGCCGATAAACATCACATTACCCAATCCAGTTAAAACCAGCACGCCGAGCGCCGACAGCACAATTGTTCCAAGCCGCCGTACGACCCGGCGCGAAACTCGAAGCCGCTCTGCGGGAGCGAGTTCGTCTGCGAGGATTGGGGTGAGCGCGAAAGTGCTGAACAGCGAGCCGCCGAGAGCGACGATCACGGCGGTTACGTGGATGAACAGGACGAACATCCGCCAGGTGAGCATTATCGATGGCTTGTATCTCCCGGCGGGGCCACCCGGCAAGCGCCGCCGCGACTATCGGGATTATCGCGCGCGGCCCGTCAGCTCGCGCCGATAGGTGAGGAAGTTGCTCGTGACGTAAGCGCCGAGGCTTTCCGCGGTGCGGCGCGAGGCCCAGTTGTCGTCGAGCACCAGCGTGTATCCGGCGTAACGCGCGCCGCGCCGGGCCATCTCGAGGAACGACTGCGCCGCCATCGCGCGCGCAATCCCGCGCCCGCGCACTTTCTCGATCACTCCGATATTGATCAACGCGCCGCGCGTCCCGCCGCCCCGTTCCGGAGCAAGCCGCATCCGCGGCTTCACGTAAGCGAGCGTCGCGCTCAGATCCGGCACCGAGAAAACCGCGCCGACCACCCCGCCGCCCACGACCGCGAGAACCGAAAGGTCCGCGACGGGAGTGTCTCCGAGCGAACTCAGCATCGTGCGCGATTCGGCGCGGCTCACCGGGTTCCATCCCCAATGACGTTCGAAGGCTGAGTTGGTCACGTCGGTCCACGCGTCGATCGCGGCGAGGAATCCGAAGCCGCGCCAGCTCACGATGCGCGCGCCGCCACGTTCCGCAGCTTCAATCATCCCGCGATAGCGCTCGAGAATCTCGCTGGTAAGCGCCGCGGTATAGTCAGTCTGGCCCTTTTCAGTCTCGAAGCCCGCGTTCTTGAGATAGCGATGGTAATAAGCCGGATTTCCGCGGAGCAGGAAGGACGGGAACTCGTTGTAATTGTCGATCGCGTACGGATAGTCGAGAAACGCGGCGAATCCGGTTCGCACCGCGCTCATCCCGCGCTCGCGCACGCGCTCGACCGCCCGTTCGAGTATGGCGGCCACCGCCTCATCCTCGTCGGGCATCGACTCGAAGTGCACGAGCTGCCCAAGCTGCTCGTTCCAATGGCGGTTGTAGCGATGATTCACGACGACGCTCACGCGAGCGACGAGCTTTCCGTTCCTGCGTGCGCACATCGGCTCTATTTCGATATACGGCGAGAGCGGACTTCGTCCCGCGAGCAGGTCCACCTCGTTCAGCATGTCGGGCGGCCACCATGCGTCGCGACGGTTGTAAATGCGGTACGGAAGACGGGCGAACTCTTCGAACGCTGCGCGGCCTTTTGGCCTCTCTATCGCGATACCGGGCAAAGGCAATCGACTATCCCTTTCGGCTTCAGGCGCAAGAGCTCCCGTGAACGAGCGTAGCCCAGGCCGTCGCCGCCACGCAAAGCCGCGCGACAAATCGCCACGTGCCTGCGCAATCGGAGGAATCAGCTCTCGGCGAGAACCAGCAGTCCGTCGCCGAGCCATCGCGAAAGATTTCGGTTGATTTCCGAAACGGCGTCTCCCGACGCCGTCGCCGCGGCGAACCGCGCGCATATCTCGGCGAACGTCGCACCCGACATCGCCGCGTCGAGCGCATCGAACTCGGGAGCTTCGAGCGCCCGATAATAGACCATCGTGCGATTTCGCCACACCAGCGTCGGCGACGGTTCGCGCGCCGGCGGGCTCCATCGATCGTTTCGTTCCACCGCAGCCAGCACTCCATCGACCCGGTAATCGAGCGCGAGCAGGCGAACCGCGGGATGGGTCACGAGACGAAGCGCGGGCCATCGCTCGGGCGCAAACTGGCGCACCATATCCGCGTCGAGCGCGGCGGCGTCCTTCGCGTGGAAGGATTCGATTATCGCCCATTCGAGCGCGGCGAGATCGGCGAGAAATGGATGCGCGCGGCCTATAGGATGCTCGCGCACGAAGCCGGCGAGCGAACGTCCCGCTTCGTTAATCGAATAGTGCGTCGGCGGATGCTCGACGAGATAATCGGTTATGAGATTGTGAAAATTGTCGGCGCCGACTATCGCCAGCGTCGCGGGAAAATCCTCTTTCAGCGCGTCGAGGATGCGATAGAAATACATGTTTGCGTAAATCTCGACGCGGGCCTCCGCCGAAAGCCGCTCGTCGCCGGCGATAATCCCGTCGAGTCCGCGCGCAGGCAGCGCCGATTCGCGTTCCAGCCCCTGCGCGACACCCTCAGGCGCGGTTATCAGGCGGTAAAGCAGGCTTTGCAATTCCTTCAGATCGGACCGCATCGTTGACGCCTCGCTCGCCGAGGATTTTCTCTTCGATTTCCCGCGCCCGTTCCGTGGTTTCCGCGAGCACCGGGAACTCCGGAATATTGTCGTCCCACTCGACGAGCGCCGCTATGCGCCCGAAACGCCTTAGTGCGTACTCGTAGAGCGACCACACTTCGTCGCGCACCGGATGGTCGTGCGTGTCGAGAAGGTAGCTGCCGTGATCGCTATGGCCCGCCAGATGGAACTGGATCACGCGCCCCGGCGGCACGCCGTCGATATAGGCGCGCGCGTCGAAGCCGTGGTTGAAGGCGCTAACGAAGATATTGTTGATGTCGAGCAGGATGCCGCAGTCGGCCTCCTCGGCGACGGCGGCAAGAAACTCCCATTCGCTCATCCGCGAGATGCGAAACGCCATGTAGCTCGAGACGTTCTCGACCAGAATCGGCCGCTCAAGGAAATCCTGCACTTCGCGGATACGCCGCGCGACATGCCTCACCGTTTCTTCGGTGTACGGAAGCGGCAGGAGATCGTGCAGGCTATGCCCTCCCACGCCGGTCCAGCACAGATGGTCGGATATCCAGGCGGGCTCGAACCGCCGCGCCGTCTCCTTGAGGCGCTCGAGATACTCGCGCCGCAGCGGGTCAGTCGATCCGATCGACATCGACACGCCGTGCATCACGATCGGATAGTTCTCGCGCACCGCCTCCAGCACTTCGAGAGGCCGGCCGCCGGGCGCCATGAAATTCTCCGAGATTATCTCGAACCAGTCCATGCGGGGACGATTCTCGAGCACGTACCCGTAATGCGCGCGGCGCAGTCCGACGCCGATTCCGAGCGAGGGAAAATTTTCGCGTGAGATCATTGCGCGTGGTTCGCTCCGCGCGCCGGATACGCGCCGGCCTCGGCGGCCCAAGCCGGCGCGCATCGCGCGCACAATGGAGCATGCGCCGTCTTAGGACTTGGCCGGATGGCCGCCCTTGGCCTCGCACTCCTTGACGGTCGAGGTCATGACGAACCCCTTGCCCTTGCAACTGTTCTGGCCCTTGCAGGAACTCGCCGCGGTTTTGCACGCGCTCAGACCCTTGCAGGCGTTGCCTCCTATACACCTGACCTGCGCCTGCGTCCCGCTGTTGCCCTGCCCGGCCGCCATCGCGGTGCTTCCGCCAAACATCAGTGCGACGGCGGTCGCCAGGATCGCGGCGTTTGCAATCGACTTATTCACGAGAACCTCCTTCCGACGGCGACACCGTCTTCAGGTTGAAGTATGTTGGAGCGAATCCGATTTTCAGCGAGTCTACTATCACGCCCCCAGGCGTGAAAACCGCCCTCGCCGCCCGACGGTTCCCGGAATTTTCGCGCGGCGCCGCAATCCGGCGCAATTTTAGCATCCGCAGCCGTGAATCTTGCGAAAAAAGGCGTCGCCTGGGAACCGCGCACCGGGTCGCGCGATTGTAGTCGATAGGGCGATCCTACTGCGTCGGGATGAGATGATATGTTAGTAAGCTCTCCATATGCCGGAAAAGAGCGACAGCGGGCAGGCCAAAGCGGTGCTGTTCGAACGCGAAGCGCTGCCCCATCTCGACGCGCTCTACGCGACCGCGCTCCGGCTCGTGCGCAGCCCCGACGACGCGGGCGACCTCGTCCAGGACACGGTGCTGCGCGCCTACCGGTTTTTCCATCAGTTCACGCCCGGAACCAACTGCCGCGCCTGGCTGATGACGATCCTGCTCAACACGTTCCGCAACGGATATCGCCGGGGCGCGCGCGAGCAGGTCGCCGCCTCGGAAGAGGAGTTTTCGACCCGTGTCGAGGCGGAGAGCTTCGCGCGCGACCCCGCGGAGAGCAATCCCGAATCGCTCGCCGACAACCGTGCGGTCGAACCCGAGATCGAGCGCGCGCTCGACGCGTTGCCCGAGGAATTCCGTTCCGCGCTGCTTCTGGTCGACGTGCAGGAGATGAATTACCAGGAAGTTTCCACCGCGCTCGCCATCCCGGTCGGCACCGTAAAGTCGCGCATTTCCCGCGCGCGGGCCATGATGCGCAAGGCGCTTCGCGGATTCGCAGGGAACAGGAGGCAATAAGTTCTTGACTCCAGACAACGGCAAGCCTACTGCACGATCTCGATACTCCAACCGGCCACGGGGCCTTCGGGGCAAGCCTCGCGGTCTGACAGGTGTTGCCGCTCGGGCGTCAAGCCGGTGAACTGCGTCGAGTACATAGAGAACTTTCTTTCCGCCCACGCCGACGGCGAGCTGACCTCGGCCGACCTGCGCGACGCTGAACAGCATCTGCGTCAATGCCTGGGATGCCGCGCAAAGCTGCAAGACGAGCGCGCGCTCAAAAGCCTGCTCCGCGAGCATATCGAGATGCGGACGATGCCGGGCGCTATGCGCCGCCAACTGCTCGAAGCGCTTGACCGCGCCGCAGCCGAGGAGCAGGCCCAAGGCGCGGGCCGCGCGGCCCGCACGAGCCTGCGGTCTCTCGAGCGTCCCGTGCTATGGACTGCGCTCGCGCTAGCGGCCGCGCTTGTTATCGTCTTCGTGAGCGCGCGGCGGTTCGCGCCGCACCGCGCTCCGGTCGAGGCGACCGCCCCGGCCCGCGACGCTGACTTCGACGTTGCGATCGCGGCGCTCGATCGTTTCCAGCGGGAATTCGAGCCCAACATGCCGTCCGGCTCGCCCACCGCGCTTTCTGCCGCCTATGTGCAGGCAAAGATGCCCGACTTCATCTGGAACTTCAGCGCGAGCGGGTTCAAGCTCGCGGGCGGACGGCTGGACAAGCTCGCCGACGGACGGAAGGTAACCTATACGTTCTATCGCGGCGCGCAAAACTCCATTCTCTGCACCCGCTTCCAGAGCGGCGACGCCGCGCCGCCCGCGGGCCGGGCCGAAGCGCTGGACGGCCATATCTTCTATCGCTATCGCGGTTACAGCGTATGCTACACGCGGCTGCCCAAGGGCGGCTTCGTCTGCATCCTGGCCTCCCGTCTTCCGCTCGCCCGAATGGTCAAAGCGGTCAAGGTTGCGCTTCGGTGACCAGTCTCGCCTCTCCGCCTGCCCGAACGATGACCAGCCGGACCGCGCTCTTCTCGGTCGCCGCGGGGCTTGCGCTGATGTTCCTTGCGGGACCGTTGCTCAAGCTGGTCGTCACTTCGAACTCTCGCGGCCTCGCACAGGCTTTCGTCGATCCGCAGGTCCTGGGCGCCATCTGGACGAGTGTCGCCGCGGCGACCTGGGCAACGATACTCGGCGCGATCGTCGGGATTCCGCTTGGATTCCTGCTCGCGCGCTACGATTTTCCGGCCAAGGCGCTGCTCGAGGGCCTGATCGATCTTCCTGTCGTGATCCCGCATCCGATCGCGGGAATCGCGCTGTTGTTCGTGTTCGGGCGGCGGTTTTTCGTCGGCGCCGCGTTCGGCGCCCTCGGGCTCCGGTTCGCGGGCGCGGTGCCGGGAATCGTGATCGCGATGCTGTTCGTCAGCGCGCCGTTCCTGATCAACGCCGCGCGCGACGGCTTTCGCGCGGTCGATCCGCGGCTTGAGAGCGTCGCGCGGACACTGGGACAGGGTCCGTGGTCCGCGTTTTTCGGCGTGACGGTGCCGCTTGCGCGGGGCTCGCTCGTGTCGGGCGCGGTGATGATGTGGGCGCGGGCGCTTTCGGAGTTCGGCGCGGTGGTGGTGCTTGCGTACTATCCGATGACGGCGCCGGTTTTGATCTACGATCGGTTCGAGAGTTTCGGGCTTGCCGCGGCGCAGCCGGTCGCGGCGGTAGTAGTAATCGTGGCGCTTGCGATGTTCGCAGCGCTGCGCTGGCTCAACCTGCGCCAGGCCCCGGAGTAAGCCGGCGGGAAGGCGGCTTTCGCTCGGCGAAAGATGCGGACCACCTGACCCTCGGTCCCTTCCCTAAGGGGGAAGGGAAGCAGGACCAAAAAAGACGGCCCTCCCCTTTCGACAAGCGTCACAAAATCCAGTTCCCCTCCCTTTCGAGAGAACACCACAAAATTCCGGTTCGCCTTCAGGGAAGGTGATTTTGTTGCTGTCGACAGTCAGCATGATTTGCGCTAATTTAAAACCATGATGACCTTCGAACAGTTCGACCGCCAGTTTCCGACCGAGGAAGCCTGTAAGCAATATATCGTAGCGAAGCGCTGGCGGGACGGCGTGCGCTGCCCGCGCTGCAATCGGAAGGAAAAGGTCTATGCGCTGAAAGCCCGGCCCTTCCACTGGGTCTGCTGCAATCCCGATTGCGGCGGGCGCAAGGGCTATCGGTTCTCGGTCATCACCCACACAATCTTTCAGGACACCAAGGTTCCGCTCCGCGCATGGTTCAAGATCGGATACCTGATGCTGACCGCGAAGAAGGGGCTTAGCGCGCTGCAAATCCACCGCGTTATCTTTGGCGAGGATTCCGGTTCTGACTGGCGTACTAGCTGGTACATCTGCCATCGCTGGCGGGCCGCCATGAAGGGTGACGTGCTTCCCCCGCTCAGCGGCGAAATCGAAGTTGATGAAACCTTCGTCGGCGGCAAGGCCCAGAACATGCACGCCAAGAAGCGCAAGGAAGCCGCGCTTGTGGGAACCAAGAACAAGGTCGCCGTGATCGGAGCCATCGCCCGCAAGGGCATGGTGGTCGCGAAGATCATCGAGAACACAGATACCGCAACCCTGGACGGCTTCGTACGCCAGACCGTCGCCGGCCCGAAAGCCGTGAAACTGGTCGCGACCGACGAGCATTCCGGCTATCGCCTGCTCGGGCGCGAATACAACCATGGCGTCGTGAAGCACGGGCAGGGCGAGTACCTCGTGGGCACAACCCACACAAACACCATAGAGAACTTCTGGAGTCTCTTCAAACGCGGGATCATCGGCAGCTATCACAAGGTCAGCAAGGAATACCTGCCGCTCTACGTGAACGAGTTCGCCTTCCGCTTCAATAACCGCAAGAATCCCAATGCTTTCGCCGACCTGATTACGACCTGCAGTAAGTAGCCGTCCTGATCTGGAAGCGCTAAAGTACCGGGGTGGCTTCCACAAAGCGCACGGCCCGCACGGGCCATACGGCCCGCAAAAAAAAGTACGTTCCGAGCCCGGAGCAGCGCGTCGAGGACGAAAAGCTGCGGGAGGAATTGCGCCGCTTCGACATAAATAAATTCGATAGGCTGTTGGAAAAGGCCGTCAAGCCATCGCGATAAGGACGGGTTGCTATGGCAGAAGAACAGACGCAACGCCCACAGCAAGAAAGCGGGCAGAAGCCAGCGAATCCACCACCGCCACCTCCGCCTCCGCCGCCGCCAGATGTCGAGCCGATGAAAAAGAGCGTCTAGGTCAAGAATGCCCGCGCCAAACCTATAATCACGGCTACGGCAAATGCGGCCAGCAGGGAGAACTGGCCGCACGTCAGCATGTCTGCCTTTTCTTCCGATACCCGCCAGTTCGCCATGAACACTTCTGTGTAGTGAAGAACTAGGTCTCGATACAGATATCTGGGCTCAGCGGCGAGAATTTCGCGACGGATGATCAATTCAGGGTTAAGCGGAAACCACGCCGCACGAACTCGGATGCCCGCCAAGACAAACATGCCAGCAATGATCAACGCCGCAACGATCAGCAATGTCCCGCCAAGAACAAAATCATGTCCCCAGCCGTGAAGCCCGTCGATGACGGGTTTCGCTGCTGCCGTGACAGCCGCAAGCCCAGCAAGTGAAGCACCGAGAATCCAGTTCCCCTTTGAATCCAGATGCTCGCCGCGTCCGTTCTCGCACTGGAGCGCATCCCTAACAAAGGATAACAGCACTGCCCCCTGATCGTCCGTAACGCCCGCAAGCACATCGGCGAGATTCTGTTTTTTTGCCCGCACCAGCTCGCAAATCGCACTCACTTTCATACGGATAATGATACGCCCACAGGTGGGCGCCCCTCCCGTGACTGACGACAGATAGTATGGCCGCATATTAGCAGCCACGGCGCGGGACTGTCGGGCGCAGGAGAATCCCTGTCAGTGCCTGCCTCATCGAATGCGCCGCTGAATACCCGAACTACCATAAGCCAATGCTTCGCTAGCTCATCTCTGGTCAGCAG
>JAKAVX010000046.1:0-3666 GCA_021827465.1 Deltaproteobacteria bacterium
CCGATCTCAAGACAGGTTACGGAACTCCATGCGAAGCGAGCGGGTTGGCGCAGGGATGCAGTGCCACGAAGCTGCCGGTCTTCGCGCTCGGCGGTATCACGGCCGAGCGGATTCGCGAGCTTCGCGGCTCCGGCGCGGCGGGAGTCGCCGTTATCGGCGCGATATTCGGTGCTGATTCGCCCGCCGACGCGACCCGCTCGGTTCTCGCCGCTATCCGCGAGAATCTCTGAGACGGTGCCGAGTCAGCCTCGCGCGTGGGCGCGTGTCAAACGCATTCGGGCTGCTCCTCACACGTCGAAAACGATCCGCGCGCGCCATAGGCCGCGGCTGCGCCCGACCTGGAGTTCGTGATAGGTGACGGCCTTGATTTCGGTAAGCAACTGATGACGCCGCGGGTCGTAGCGCTCCCCGGAAAGCGTAACCGCGACGCCGCCGGGGCGTTCCTCGGCGCGGGTCTCGCACCAGATGAAGCCGTCGGCGAGGAACACGTTAAGCGCGGCGGCGAGCATGTCATGGATCAGGTCTGCGTCGGTCTCGGCGGAAGTCTCGACCACTCGGCTTTCATGCGGTGAAATTCCCTCCGCCGCGACCATCAGATGTGCGAGCGCGAGCGCGGCGTTGGCGAACAGTTCGACGCGGGTCGGCGCTTCGAGTTCGATTCCGAGGTCGCCGGTATGCTCGAACTCGCGAAAGAGTTTACGGTCGTTGCGTCTGCTCATTACGCTTGACCCCCCGGCGCGCGCGATTTTCGGCGCGCGCGCAATTCATCCGCGCGCGAGGATTCGTTCAGAAATGCTCGGGCTCGTGGTCGCGGCGGTTGTCGCGCTCAAGTTGGACGGTCATGTGCCGGATCTTGAACTTGTCCTCGAGCAGGCGATGCATGTCCGATAGGACGCGATCCTGATCGACCTCGGCGGCGACCACCGCATGCGCCGAAAGCGCGAACTCGCGGCTGGTAAGGCACCATACGTGAAGATCGTGCACTTCCTCGGTGCCGTCCACCGCGAGCAGGTCGCTTCTGAGCTGGTCGAGATCGATCGCCGACGGGACGGACTCCATCAGGATGTCCACGCCCTCGCGGACCAGGCCCCATGAGCCGTACAACACGAGGCATCCGATTCCGATACTGACGATCGGGTCGGCCTCCCACCATCCTGTGAACTGGATTATCGCCGCGGCGGCGAGAACGCCGGTCGAACCGAGGAGATCGGAGAGCACGTGAACGAACACCGCCCGGACAGCCATCCCGCTCGCCGTGCCGTCGCCCGCCTGATGGGTCATCCATGCGGAGAACGAGTTCACCAGGATTCCGCCCGCCGCTATCGCCATCACGGGAATCGCGTCGATACGCTCGGGCGTGCGCAGCCGGTGCACGGCTTCGATCCAGATGAAGACTACCAGGACCCACAGAAAGAGTCCGTTGAGCAGCGCGCCGAGTATCTCGGCGCGAAGGTATCCGTAGGTTTTTCCGGCCGTCGCCGGGCGCATCGAAATCCACAGCGCGAGCATGCTGAGCCCGAGCGCGGCCATGTCGGTCAACAGATGGACCGCGTCGGAAATGAGCGCGAGGCTGTTGGTGAAGTAGCCGCCTATGAACTCGGTTGCGCAATAAACCGTGGTGACCGCCAGCACCACGAGCAGCCGGCGGCGATCGGAGGCAACCGTGCGGTTTCTGTCGGTCGCAGCGCGCATGCACCCTTCCCGTCAGACAGGATATGCGCCGGCCGGCGCCGAAGGCGCGAGCTCGCGCGATTCAGGCACCCGGCTGAGTATCATCAATCATACGAGAGCAGCGAGGTGACGTTCACTCCGGCGAGCCGGGCGCGGCCGTTAAACGCCGAAAGCTCGACCACGAAGGCGCATCCCACGACCTGGCCGCCGAGCCTTCTGACCAGGCGAACCGCGGCCTCCGCGGTGCCGCCGGTCGCGAGCAGATCGTCAACGATCAACACGCGCGCCTGCGGGGCGATCCCGTCCTGATGCATCTGGAGTTCGGCGCGGCCGTACTCTAGCTCGTAGCCTTCTTCGATCGTCTGATAGGGCAGCTTGCCCGGCTTGCGCGCGATCGCAAGGCCGACGCCGAGCCGGTAGGCGACCGGAGCGCCGACGATGAATCCGCGCGACTCGATGCCGAGCACCACGTCGACTGCTCCGAGATGAGGTTCGGCCATCTGGTCCACGACAGCGGCCAATCCGCGCGCACTGCCGATAAGCGGCGTGATATCACGGAAGATAATTCCGGGCTGGGGAAAATCCGGGATGTTGCGAATAAGCTTTTTCAGTTCGTCGGGCGTCATCGGGGTTCTTCAACAATCATGACGCAGCCAGCTTTTCCGGGCGAGCCGCCCGTTCAGCCTGCGTCGCAAGACTCGCCGCGCCATCCCGTTCACGAGGCGTGGTCGCAATCACTCAACATACTAGGGCGCGGCATTGCTGGCAAAGCTTATCCCGTCGGAGGATGCGGGTTCGGGCAGATAGGCGAGCGGGTTGCGCGCGATATTGTCGCGGCGAATCTCGAAATGCAGATTCGGTCCCGTCACCCTGCCGCTGCGTCCGATTTCGCCGATTATTTGTCCGCGCCGCAGACGCTCGCCCCCGCGCACGTAATTGATATGGTCGTGCCCGTAGACGGTCACGTAATACGGATTGTGGCGCACGATAACCACCCGGCCGTAACCGTGAAGCCATCCGGTGAAAATCACCACTCCGCCCGCCGCGGCCCGCACCGGAGTTCCAACCGGCGCGGCGATATCGACTCCGTCATGCATCGTGCCGTTGCGTATCCCAAAGCCGGAAGAGACTGTTCCGTGCGCAACGGGCCACATGAAATGCGGCGCGAGCGGGTCATCGGTGTGCGCGGGGATTTGCAGGTCCGACGCGTAGGGGATTGGCGCGTTGGCGCTCGGGATTACGATCACCCGCCCGGCCCGCAGATCGCGCGCGCTGCCGATCCCGTTGGCCGCCATCAGGCTGTACACGCTTATGTGAAAGCGCCTCGCGATTCCGTAGAGCGTGTCGCCGCGCTCGACGGTGTAGGAACCAGCCCGGCCTGAAACGGCGTATGGGGGTGGGCTCGGCGCGTTTCTCGAAGAGCATCCGGCGGCGAAGATCGCGCCGAGCATGAGAAACGCAAACGCGAAGCTGCGGGCCTTCCTTGTCCTTGTTTCCTCCTCCACCACCGCCAGACCATCGCCACCGGGACCGTGCGCGCGGCGCGCGTTCCCGAACAGCGCTCAGTCCGTGAACCCGTACTTGCCCGTCATCCTGACGAACCGGCACTCGCCGAAATATTCTTCCTGCCAGTGGCCCTTGACGCGCCGGATGCGGACGAGAGTTTGCAACTCCTGCTCACCGATCGGCGCGATCAGCCGGCCGTCGGGCTTGAGCTGGCCGAGGAGCGCGATCGGAATACCGGGCATCGCGGCTGTCACCACGATTGCGTCGAACGGCGCTTCCTCGGGCCATCCGAACGATCCGTCGCCGAGCCGTACCTGCACGTTTCGGGCGGCCACGCCGTTCAGGATTACGCGGGCGCGGTCGCATAGATGCTCTATGCATTCGACGGTGCGGACTTCGGCCGCAAGGCGCGACAGGACCGCGGCCTGGTAGCCGCTTCCGGTGCCGACTTCGAGGAGCTTTTCAAAGCCGTCGAGTTCGGCGACCTCG
>JAKAVX010000046.1:3676-10793 GCA_021827465.1 Deltaproteobacteria bacterium
AATGAGCGCGACCATATAGGGCTGCGAGATGGACTGCGACTCGCCGATGGGCAGCGGCGCGTCGTCGTAGGCATGCTCCGCCAGTTCGGCGGGGACAAAGCGATGGCGCGGCACCGAGCGCATCGCGTTGAGCACGCGACGATCCGAGATGCCGCGGTGTATGAGCTGCTCGACGATCATGCGCTCCTGGGCTTTTGCGAGAGCCTCATCCATAGGACCAGATTATTATAGCGGCGGACGGAACAATGTTGTAGGCCGATAGGAACGGGCTCAACGGTTCGCGCGGCGCGGATTTTTGCCATGCGAGCCGATGCGCGGGCATAATGGCGCGCCGGTATCCGAAGCGACGACGGAGGACGTGATCGCATGAAGCATCCGACTCAGGTCAGGCTTATCCGCGAGGCGCTCGCGGCGATCGATCGCGGCTCGCCGCCGCTTGCCGAGACCTTCACGAAGAACCGTCCCGGCGTCTACACCGACCCGCGGCGCGCGGCGATGGAACGCGAAGTCCTGTTCGGCGGCTATCCGATAGTGGTCGGCTTCAGCTCCGAGCTTCGCGCGCCGGGCGACTACGTGGCCGACGATCTCCTGCCGGTGCCGACGCTGGTCGTGCGCAACGAGCGCGGTGAACTGCGCGCGTTTGCCAATATCTGCCGTCATCGCGGATCGCGCCTGGTTCAGGGCGCTGGTCACGGCGCGACGCGCTTCACCTGTCCGTATCATGCATGGTCGTACGACACCGACGGGCGGCTTCGCGCGATTCCCGACGAGTACGGATTCGCGGGGATCGAGCGCGAGCGATGCCGGCTGGTCGAGTTTCCGGTCGCTGAGAAATACGGGATGGTGTGGGCTATTCCGAGGCCGGGCGCGCCATTTGAAATCGACGATTATCTCGGCGGCCTTGCCGAAGACCTTGCGTCGTACCGTCTCGATTCGTTCGAGCTTCATTCGCGCCGCGTGTTGCGAAAGCCGATGAACTGGAAACTGGTCAGCGACACGTTCTGGGAGGGCTACCACATCAAGGTGCTCCATCGCGCGACGATAGCGCCGCTCTTCGTCCGCAATCTCGCGCTGTTCGAGCCGTTCGGAAGAAACCATCGCCTGGTCGGGGTGCGCACTTCGATCGAAAAATTGCGCGGCCGGCCCGAGGCCGAATGGGACCTGCTGCCGCACGCGACGATCCTGATGAACCTGTTTCCGAACGCGGTCGCGGTGATGCAGAGCGACCATCTGGAAGTCTTCAGGATTTTTCCCGCGCCGGGCGGGACGGGAGAATCGATCACCGAAGTGAACGTGCTGGCGCCGGGCAAGGACGCCGCGGCCGCGCCGGAGCGTCAATGGAGCCGGGTGATGGATCTGGTGGTCGGCGTCGTTGAGGAGGACTTTGCGGTGGGAGAGAAAATCCAGCGGAATTTCGAATCGGGGGCGATCGACGAAGTGGTTTACGGGCGTTTCGAACCCGCGCTGGAGCATTTCCATCGCTCGATTCGCGACGCGCTCGGCGAGAGCGGGCCGGGATGAGGCCAAACCATGGCGCGCCAGTTTGTCAACCTATTGGTTGGTTTGTAAAGCTTGCGCACTCTGTGATAGCTGCTGTTTTGCGCGTCGCCGCTTCCCACCGAACGCGCAGGGACATTACTGAATGGCAGAGAAAGTTTCTGGATTTACCCAGGAAAACGTCAAGGTCGGCGATACCAACCTGGTTGTACTGAAGGGCGGAAGCGGAAAACCGCTTCTCGTCTTGCACGAGGAACTGGGATTTCCCGGATGGCTCAAGTGGAACGCGGAGCTGGCGAAAAATCGCACGCTCCTCATCCCGATGCATCCGGGTTTCGGCCGCACCGACAAGGCGGAATGGATTTCCAACGTCCGGGATCTCGCGGGGTTCTATGCGCGATACCTGCGCGAGCAGAAGCTCACCGGGATCGACGTGATCGGCGTTTCCTTCGGCGGATGGATTGCGGCCGAGATGGCGGCGAACGATCCGAAGCTGTTTCGCAGGATGGTGCTGGTCGCCCCGACCGGCATCCGCCCGCCGAGCGGCGAGTTGCGCGACGTATTCGTGACGCCGGCGATCGTTTATCTGAACGCGAGCGTCAGGAATGCCGCCACGACGGCGGAATTCGGCGCTCTGTTCGGCGGCGAAGAGACGCCCGAGCAGTTCGAGGCGTTCGAAGACGCGCGGGCCGAAGTGGCGCGGCTTGCGTGGCAGCCGTACATGCATAATCCGAGTCTGCCCCATCTGCTCGAAGGAGTGAGCGGACTGCCGACGCTGCTTGTTTGGGGACGCGAGGACGGTGTCGTTCCGCTTTCGGCGGGTGAAGTTTACCAGCGGGCGATTAAGGATTCCCGCCTGGTCGTCCTGGACGGTTGCGGCCATCGGCCCGAAGTCGAAAAGACCTCGGAGTTCGTGGCCCAGGTCAACGATTTTCTTGCCTAATCACGCGGAGGTGGCCCGATGCACATAATGTGGTTTACCGAGCGGTCGTATCATTACGACCCCGAGAAGGAACCCGAAAAACTTCGCGCCCTTGAGACCGAGGTAATCAGGCACCGGAGCTTCTTCGGGCTGCGCAACGAGCTGTTCGACGCGAAGCTCGGCTCCGAACTGCTGAACCAGTTCCTCGACGAGAAGATCTATTCCGACGAGCTGGGATTCGACGGCGTGATGCTGAACGAGCATCATGGCACGCCGTTTTGCCTCGGCGCCGTGATGGACGTCGAGGCCGCAGTGCTGGCCAAGACCACCAAGCGCGTGAAAATCGTCCTTCTCGGCAATCCGGTTCCGACCGTCGGCAATCCGGTCAGGCTGGCCGAGGAGCTCGCGATGATCGATCTGATCTCGCACGGACGGCTGGTGCCCGGATGGGTCCGCGGCGCGGGAAGCGAACAGTTCGCCAACAACGCCAACCCGGCGAACAATCGCGAGCTGTTCGAGGAAGGCATCGATCTGATCATCAAGGCGTGGACGAAGCCCGGGCCGTTCCGCTACGAGGGCAAACATTTCCACTTCCGCTTCGTCAATCCGTGGGTGCTGCCGCTTCAGAAGCCGCATCCGCCCATCTGGATTCCCGGCCTGGTCAGCCCCGACACGGTCAAGTGGTGCGCGAAGATGCGCTTTCCGTACGTGGCGCTGGCGACCAAGCTCGAGCCGACCGTCGAGCTCTGGAACATGTACACGCAGCAGGCGGCGCGTGAAGGCTATCAGGTGGGAACCGAGAATTTCGGCTACATGCAGCCGATATTCGTCGCCGACACGCAGGAGCGCGCTGAGGAACTCGGAAAACGCTTCATGTTCGGCGGTGCGTTCGCGCACTTCGCGCGGCCGGAATGGATGTTCCCGCCGGGATATAACTCCAAGGAGGCGACCAGGCGGCTGGCCCGGCTCAACAACGGGCCGAACCTTCCGGGAAAGCCGATCCACGCGGCCGGTGGCGAGGAAGGCGACGCGGAGATCGAGGCTATCCGCAAGGCCATTTACGAAGGCTATCCGCAGTCACGCAAGGACCTGCAGATGATCGCTGGAACGCCGGACTCGGTGATTCCGCAGCTTCGCAAAGTGCTCGAAGTGCTGCGTCCCGGAATATTCTCGTTCTGGATCGACGGCCCGCTTGCGGCCAAGGACCGGATGCGATGTGTCGAGCTGCTCGGCAAGGAGGTCATCCCGAGGGTCCGCGAGATCGGCAAGGAGCTGGACCTGGTGGATCCGTTCGAGCGCGCTCCCGGGTCGAGGCCGCTCGCGGCGGCAGCCGAGCCCGAGCCGGTTGCGAACGCCGAGGCGCTGGCCGCGATCTGATTCGCGACTATCGGCTGAAGAACACGACGGCGCGGCGGGATTCCCGCCGCGCCGTCGCTTTTGGTATCGAAATCTTGGGTTTCGCGCTTCAGCACCGCTTCACACGCGTCAGGCGCTGATACTGGGACGTTCCGTAGACGGAAAGCAGCAGCAGCAATACAAGAGTTGGGGTGACAGCGAGGTGCAAGAATCCCTCGGGGGTTCCTGAACCGGTGAACGCGTACAGAACATGTCCGCCGCGCGAGACCACGTAGATCAGCAGCGCAGCAGCAGCGGCGGCCGGGCTCAGCCGGTAGATTGCCCACCCGAGCGCGAGCCATCCGCAAGCCCCCGCCACCGAAAGCAGCCATCCCAAAACGCCAATCCTGATGGGTAGCTCGTGTACCCAGAGCGACGTCGGATGCAGGTAGGCGGCGGAAAGGCACGCCGGCAGTCCGAGACGCGCGAGCGCCATCGCGCCGTGGCGCGTGTGCACCCATGCCCACGTGTAACGGCGAAGACCGTGGACATGCGCGCTCCGCGATTCCCTGATGACCCGATTTTGCGGCGAGTCGACCATAGCCGGATACGCAGCAAGAGCCATGCCTCGTAACACGCAAGATACATTTGCGTAATGCAGCGACGGGTAATCATCCAGAGTCATGCCAAAACCGCCCGATATGGTTGAGGAATGCCCGATATCGTGAACACAAGCTGCACAAGTGCTGCTGGAAGCTGCACAAGTGCTGCAAAGGATCGGAATTTTTCGCCGATGCCTATTTTGCGGGCAAGCGCGCGAAAATTAACGGAGGACTAAAAACTTTGTCGGGGCATGCAGATTATTCCGTCCGCACGCCCCGAGCCAATTTCACTTCAGGTTCGAGACCTTGATAAAGCGCTCGATCATCCCGTTGACCTGATCGGGCACTTCGAGCTGATGGAAGTGGCCCGCGCCGACCGTTTGCCCGATAATCACGGCGGGGCACAGCTCGCGAAGCCGCGCGACGTCGCATAGCGGGTTGGCGGCCATGATATTCAGGAACGGCACCTTGCACTTGCGCGCGGCACCCTCGGTGTCGGCCGAGCCGATCGCCTCGAAGCATCCGACCGTCACGTGATCAGGTGCGGAGGTCATGTCCTTCAGGATGCGCTCTTTGCGCCGGGCGTCGTCGCTCGGGATGAAGAGCGCGTCGGCGATAAAGGCGCGATGGGTCGGCCGCCACTTGGGTTTGTGGAACTGCGCCGTCCATAGTCGGCAACGCCCGCCCTCGACCGCCCCAGGGTTCCAGCCCGGGTGTTCATTTTTTCGACAGTCCACTGAACGATTTCAAAATTAGTCCTGGTTAATGGCATGACCCCAAAACGACAAATTAGGATTCTAGATGACCTAACAAGTTCTATAGTTACAAGGCACGCCTTTTGCTGCCCCTTTTCGCCTTCATTGAACCGACGCTCGGAATCGGCGTCTCCATGATGCCCGCTCTGTTAATTGGCCGAACCGCCGTGTCGCAGCGCGGTCCGCCTGAGCCAACTAGCCGCTCCACGTGCTGTTCAGGAACGAATGTCCGAAAACGGATCGTCAGCGATCGAGGATTCGCAGGGGGATATGACTCAAAACAAATATTTGGTTCTGCTGGGCTTGGGGGTCGCGCTGGTCATGCGACTCCCGGCTTCGGTCCGAGCGCACAGTCTGGGCAAGGGTAACGTGGCCGCAATTTTTACCGCTTGCCAAAACACGGCCGGTGCTACCGACTCGGCCCTCAGATTGGGGAAAAACACCAAAATGTCGTGCGCAGTGGTCGACAGGGAGGGCGGCCTGCTCCTCATCGAATCTACCGACACCGGGGGAAGCCCGCAAAATCCGAAGGGCTCCGACGCCTGGCGTGGAAGTATCGAGATCGCTGAGGCCAAGGCGTACACGGCGATGGCATTCAGCAGCAACGACCAGGCGTTGGACAGCAGGACGGTCGGTCTTCTGACAAGGACGGATGGACCCGGATCGACGTCAGCGGCGGACATCGGCACCGATAACGGAGTTGCGCCGTTGTGGGGCCTTGGAAACACCAATCCGTTCCGGACCCTTGGCGGCGGCCCGGGAGACGACTCGCTTGGCAAGACACACCACGGCATAGTTACTTTCGCCGGAGGGCAACCGGTTTATGACTGCAGCTCCAAAGTCCTGCTGGGCGGTGTCGGAGTCAGCGGAGACGGAGTCGATCAGGATGATGCGGTCGCCAAGGGCGCTGTGACCGGCGCAGGGTTTTGTCTAACACCGTAAGCAGGGTCTAAGTCGGCGAGCGCGAGATTCTGCGCTCCCCGCTGATAAGGGAGCGGCCTCGATGCTCGGCGATTGCAGCCTGATTGGGCTCGTCGCCACCGCGCATCCGGAGCGGGCGGAGGTCTTCGATCGTGAGACGCTGGGGCTGCGCCTGCTTGCGAACGAACCGTTCGCGCTGGTCTTCGACGCGGCCGGAACGATACTCCGGGTGGCGAATGTGCGCGAGATGACGCCAGCGCCGTACACCGTGCTCGGATGGAGAGTCGGCGATATCCGTGCCGCGGTCGAGAGCCTGGGAAAGCGCGATGTTACCTTCGAATCGTTCGAGCAGTTGCTGCAGGACGAGCTTGGGATCTGGACGTCGCCGGGCGGCGGCAAGGTCGCATGGTTCAAGGACCCCGACGGCAACACGTTGTCGCTGACTCAATTTCCCGCGGAGTAGGTCGCGCGAAGGGTTCTATCGGTTGGTGGGGACGGGGGGATTTGAACCGGCCGATGGGTGACATTCCGGCAGCCACAAATCGGGCGTCGTGAGAGCTACTTTTGCTGCAGCGACTCGACGTAGTCGACCAGCGCGGATATCCGTTGCCGGACGTCCGCTTCACTTGCGGACGCGCCCTTTCCTTTCTCCTGCTCCTGGAACTCAAGTCCCCAGATCGGCATATCGCCGACGAAGTGCGCGGGGAAACGTCTGTGACCCGCGATCGCGTCATAGACTTCCTGGCGGGGAAATTTTCCACCGTGATGCGCGCTCAGCTGGGTAAGGTCCACCGACATGTAGCCCGGCACCCGGGCCATCGCCGCGACCCGCCCTTTTCCATCGGCGCCGTGACATCGCGCGCAGTGCGCCTTGTAGTCCTGCTCGGCCGTCGATTCAGCCACGGCACCTGTGGCAATGGTCACCGCGCAGAGCAGCATCGTGCACGCGATCGCGAGCGGCCTTGACGGCCGCAGTCTGCCACGTCGAACCGTCGAACGAGCAGCGCGCGGCTCGGACTCCGCCGGAATCAAGTGCAATTCACTCCAAATCATCGCAATGCACTTATCCCGGCGCGGTACGAAAA
>JAKAVX010000047.1 GCA_021827465.1 Deltaproteobacteria bacterium
CGCACGGCCGTGGCGCGCTTCGATCTCGTGGCGAAACACGTAGGCTATCTGGCCGCGCTCCAGCTCGGCGGCCTGTGCAAGCCTTTGGCGAATCTCGGCAGAACCCGGCTCCCTCAGCAGCGACGCACGGCGCACCGGCGCAATTCGTTCCCACAGCGTCGCGCGCTGGCGAACGAACGCGCCGAGCCGTGCGGCAAGCGTTGCCGCGTCGGACAAAGGCCGGAGCAGGGGCGCGAGCCGCTCAATCTGGCGATCTGCGGCTGCAGTGTGAAGCGATTCGAGATCGGCGAAGTAATGGAATACCAGGCGCAGCGAGACTCCGGCGCGAGCCGCGACCCGCTCGGCCGTGGGACCCAGGTCGCCTTCTTCGATCAGGTCAAGGAGAGCGTCAACCACCGCGGCGCGGGTGCGTTCACCACGCGCACGCCGGCCGTCGATACGCTCCTCCGGCGCGGCTTGCATGGCCCAAAAACTTATTACACTATCAGTGCAATAACAAGCAAAGATGAAACGGCCATCCGCGCCGGGACCGACTTCGTGTCAGGCCGGGGCAAAGCGCCCTCTGGGGGCGGCGTGACCGGGTGTTTTGGAAGGAAGCGGCCTGCTCAGGCGGCGCCCATGATTTCGAGCAGGCGCTCGGTGATACGGAGCGTGAGTCCCCAGATCGTCTGGCCGCCGTACAGGATCGCCGGAAAGTTCGACGAAGTTCCTCCCTCGTGCTTCCATTCGTAGCCTCCGCGGTAGCGCGGGTCCGATAGCGCGCCGAGCGGCACCTCGAAGACCTCGGCGACTTCGCTCGGGTCCGGGCGGAACGTCACCTCCCGCGTGACCAGTCCGACGAACGGCGCGACCGCCATCCCGCTGGTAAGAGTGCTCATGGTCGAGAATCCGCCCAGCACGTCGACGCACTCGGGATCCAGTCCGACTTCCTCGCGCGCTTCGCGAAGCGCGGTGTCGAGCAGCGTTCGATCGGCGGGCTCGACCCGCCCGCCGGGAAACGCGACCTGACCGCGATGGCTTTCGACGTGATCCGAGCGGCGGATATAAACGATGCTCAAGTCGCCCTTGCGTTCGAGTATCGGGACCAGCACCGCGGCCTCGCGCTTGACCGCGCCCGGCGCGGGACGATCGGTGGGGTCGTTTCTGGTCAGCGCCCGGCGCAGTTGCTCGATATGACGGTGTATCGTCGGGTTGCGGTTCATCGGATGACTGGACGGCATCTATCGATCATAGCACAGAGGCAGCGCGCAGCCGTATCGCGCTTGCGCCGTCTGGCGTTGGCTCTATCGGCGTGCGACTCTAGCAGCCGGCTTCGCGCCCGGATTCCAGTATGCGGTTTTTGATTGGCAGATATCACGAGGTTGCGCTCAAGCGGGGAAACCGATGGCGGTTCGTCGAGCAGGTGAAGCAGAACCTGCGCGCGATCTTCACCGACCACCGGCTCGGCCCGATGCGTCCGCGCGGGTCGCGCCTGATGGTGGAATTGCCGGACGAAATTCCCGACCAGGTAGCGATCGAGCGTGCGGCGTGCGTCTTCGGCCTGCAGAACTTCTCGCTCAGCTATCCGGCCGCGCTCGATCTCGACGCGATGAAGCGCGAGGCGATCGAGTGCGCGCGCCAATGGCCGGCGGCGCGCTCGTTCAGGATTAGCGCGCGGCGCGATTACAAGCAGTTCCCGATGAACTCGATGCAAATCGACCGCGAGGTCGGCGCCGCGGTCGCGGACGCGCTCGGACTCAGGGTCGATCTGCATAACCCGGAACTCGAAATTTCGATCGAAGTGCTGCCCGATGCCGCCTATGTCTCGGCCGGGAAACTTCCGGGCGCGGGCGGACTTCCGGTCGGCGTGACAGGGCGCGCGATGGCGCTCTTGTCGGGCGGAATCGATTCGCCGGTCGCGGCCTACCGGATGATGAAGCGCGGGCTTCGGATGAACTTCGTCCACTTCCATGCCCATCCCCTTGTCTCGCCCGCAAGCCGCGAGAAGGCGCAGGAGCTGGTGACGCATCTGACCCGCTACCAGGCGCGCTCGACGCTCGCGCTGGTGGCGTTCGGCGCGCTGCAGCGCGAGATCGTCGCGCGCACGCATAGGCCGCTTCGAGTCGTGCTCTACCGGCGCTTCATGATGCGAATCGCAAGCGCGCTCGCGCGGCGCGCGGGCGCTGCCGTGCTGGTTACGGGCGAGAGCCTCGGCCAGGTGGCGTCGCAGACGCTCGAAAACATGATGGTTATCGAACGGGCGGCGGCGCTTCCCATCCTCCGTCCGCTGATCGGGATGGACAAGAACGAGATAATCGCCGAAGCGCGACGGCTCGGCACCTTCGAGACGTCGATTCTGCCCGACGAGGATTGCTGCACGCTCTTCACCCCCGCGCATCCCGAGACCCGCGCCAACCTTGCCGAAGTCGAACGGGCCGAAATGGAATTCGATATCGAAAGGATGGTCGCCGACGCGGTGCGCGCGGCGGAAACCGTGCGCATGACCTTTCCGCCCGAGTCCGCGGCCAAAGCCGCCTAGAACCCGAGCCAGAGCACGACGACATTGACCGCGAGCGTGAGCAGCGTCACCGGCACGCCCACCTTCAGATAATCCATGAACGATATCCGAACGCGTTTCGCGCGCGCCTGCTCGATAACGATAAGGTTGGCGATGGAGCCGACCACGGTCAGGTTCCCGGCGAGCGTGCTCGCGCTCGCGATCAGCAGCGCGGTGCGATAACCGCCGCCGAGCAGCGGATAGAGGGGGCGGAAAAGAAGGACCGAGGGGACGTTGCTGACCAGGTTGGAGAGCGCCGCGGTGACCAGGCTGAGGACAATCGGGTTGCTCATCCGCGCAACGCCAACCGCCGCGAGCAGATGGTTCTGGAAGCCGGTCGCCTCGGCGCCCGCGACCACGATAAACAACCCCGTGAACATCAGGAGCATCGTCCAGTCCACAAGATCGTACACGCGCTTGGGCCGGACGCGGCGTGTGAAGAGCAGGATCGAGCCAGCGCTGAGCGCGACCAGGTAGGTCGGATAGCCGAGCGCGAACATCACCAGCGTCGCGCCTGCGATCAGCGCGGATTTGATCGCAAGCGGCCTCAGAACCTTGAGCCGCTGGCTTCTCAGGACGGCAGTGTTGCGCCTGATGCGTGCCAGCTTGTCGCGATAAAGCCACGCGATCGCCGCGTAATCGATCGCAAGTCCGACTATCGCAACCGGCGCGAGATGCAGCGCGAAGCGCCCATAACGCAGATGGGCGAAGCCGGCAACAATCATGTTCTGCGGGTTGCCTGTGATGGTCGCGGCGCTTCCGATATTGCTCGCGGTCGCCAGCGCGAGCAGGAACGGCACGGGATCGAGCGAGAGCGCCTGGACCGCCTCGATCAACAGCGGTGCGAGCGCAAGGCATACGACATCATTGATGAAGAACGCGGCCAGGATGCCCGAGGCCGCCACCGTCATCGCGAGCAGCCCCGGCCCCGATCGCGCCTTCAGCAGAAGCGCCCGCGCAAAGGCCGCGAACGCTCCCGAGAGCCGGAGGTTCGCCACCACGATCATCATCCCGAGCAGCAGCGCGAGCGTGCGGTAGTCGACCGCGCGCCACGCCTGATTCTCGGAGATTGCTCCCGTCACGAGCATCGCGACCGCGCCCGCAAGCGCCGCCCCGGTGCGATCGAGCCGAAGGCGCGGGAGCTCGCCCGCTGCGATCACCGCGTAGGTGACACTGAAGATGGCAAGCGCGAGCGCGGTGTGATTCATCGAATGGATGCATAATTGACGCCCGCGCGCAGCCGATCAAGCCGGCAGGCACAGTGCACCGCCCCCCAACACTCCAACCGTGCGCCGCGCCGCACCGAAGATTCCCTTGCGCCGCGCCCCGGCGATATATTTTTCCCTCAGGGCAAGGAGAGCAGGGCTGTGATGTTTCGTGAGCTTAACCACGCGAAGTGCAAGACTTACCTGGTTGCCTCGGAAACCGAACGAAAGGCCGCGATAATCGATCCACTGCGCGAGCGGATTGGGCTTTACCTCGGCTTTCTCGCCTACCACGGACTCAGGCTCGACATGATTATCGACACGCACACCCACGCCGACCATCGAAGCGGCGCGCGCGACTTGAGCGATCTGACCGGCGCTCCCGTCGTGATGCATCGGCGGGCGCCGTCACCGTATGTCACGATGCACGTTGACGACGGCGATCTGCTCGCGTGCGGCGATCTCGAGCTGAAGGTGCTGCACACGCCGGGGCACACTCCGGATTCGCTCAGTCTGCTCGTCGAAGGCCGCGTGCTCACCGGCGACGTGCTTCTCATCCACGGAACCGGGCGAACCGATTTCGCCGGAGGCGATCCGGGCTCGTCGTACGACTCGATTACGAACAAGCTCTTCACGCTGCCCGATTCCACGCTGGTTTTCCCGGCGCACGACTACCGCGGACATGCGCGCTCGACTATCGGCGATGAAAAGCGCTCGAACCCGCGAGTCGCCTGCCGCGGCCGCGAAGCCTACGTCCAACTGATGAACAACCTCGGGCTGCCGCTTCCCGAGGGTATCCAGGAAGCGCTCCAACCCAATCAGTCCGAGGTTGACGCGGAAACGATGCCGTTTCCGAATCTCGCCCAGCTGAGCCAGGTGCGCCAACTGAGCGCGCAGGAAGTGTCCGAGCAAATCCATAGGCCGAATCCGCCGCTTCTTCTCGATGTGCGCGAGGAAGGCGAGTTCCACGGGGATCTCGGCCATATTCCCGGCGCGCGCCTGATACCGCTTGGCGAGTTGCCCGAGCGCGCCAAGGAGCTATCCGCGCTCAAGGATCGCGAGATCGTCGCGATTTGCAGGGTCGGCCAGCGCAGCACCACCGCCGCCGCGATTCTGACCGGTCTCGGTTTCGAGCGGGTGTGGAACATGAAGGGCGGGATGCTCGATTGGAACGACGCTAATCTTCCGGTGGAAAGATAAGCCAGCCCCCGCAGGGGCAAGGGGTTGCCATGGAATCGCCGCTTAAGGTTGCCGAACTCGATCACGTGGTGCTGCGATGCGCCGATCGCGAAAGAGCACTCGATTTCTACACGCGTGTCCTCGGGCTCAGCGAAGAGCGCCGTATCGAGCAGATCGGCCTTGTCCAGTTGCGCGCGGGTCGGAGTATGCTCGACTTGGTGCCGGCCACCGAGGGTGCTCCGGCGAAAGACGCACGCAACATGGATCATTTCTGCCTCGGTATCGAGATCGAGGACATCAATCAAGTCGTCGAGTATCTCAGGAGCAACTCCGTGGAGGTGCTTGGCGAGCCCGTGATGCGTTACGGGGCGCGGGGCAACGGCCTCTCGATCTACATCCGTGATCCCGAGGGAAATGTCGTCGAACTGAAGCAGCTTTCCAAGGAAGGCTGAAGTTCTCTTTTGCACCCATGCGCGCGCAAATTGATGTTACGAGTGTTTCCGCCTCCTGCCTTGCGGAACTTGTTTTTGCATCCGCTCCCACTACAATCGTGTCGTTTCCCGATTCACGGAGGTGGGGCGACTGACGATGGACACGGGTGCGCGCGTAATCAACCGTTCGGGTTTGATGATAGCCTGCGTGGCCGCTCTCGCAGCGGTTCTCTCCGGGTGCAGCAAGGGACCGGCGTCAGGCGCTCAGGCCTATGTCGACGACTTGAAGCTCTACAATTATCCGGCGTGTTACGATCTGCTCTCCCAGCAGGACAAAATCGACCGCACACTGGACCAGTTCCTGACCGGAATCCCGCTCGTGCCGCCGGTAAGCCGCGACTGGTTCAAGGCGATCGTCGAGGCTACCAAATTCCAGATCGGCGGCACCAAGATGCTCGGCCCGGACAAGGCGGTCGTCGAGGTCAAGGTTACTCGTCCCGATCTTCCGCTGTGGGAGCGCACCATCGATGCGCAGGTTGGCCAGGACCCCGGCTCACTCGCGCAGAAAAGCCTTACCGAGGGCACCTTTCCGAAGCTCGTTTATGACGACGACATCGTGATGGTGAAGCAGCCGACGGGCTGGAAGATATTCGTCGATTTCCCCGCCAAGGAGGAGATCTACAAGGAACATGCGGAGGCGGTGAAGGTCTATCACACTCACGACTATGACAAGGCGATCGCCCTCTACCAGCAGATCCTTCAGGAGCTCGACAAGGAACAGGCGACCGGAAACGAGGGTCTCAAGTTCGTCTATCAGAACGAACTGAACGATATCCAGAACGTGAAGAGCCAGGTCGCCGACGCGAAGGCCTATATTCCGAGCCTGCAGGTCAAAAACGTCGACATGAAGATGGCGGCCTCGGGCGTGCCTGCGATCTTCGGCACCGTCACCAACGCTGGCGACAAGGCGGTGGACGAAGTCGTATGCACCGTCAGCTACTACGAGGGCAAGGGCAAGCGCCGCAAGATGGTCTACAGCGAGGACCATACGATCGTCGCAACCCCGCTCGAGTTCATCAACTTCGACCGTCCGGTTCTGCCGTTTATCCCCGGTGAGACGCGAAAATTCGGCTTCAAGCTGGACGCTCCCGTGCAAATCCAGCAGAAAGCGTCGCCCGACCTCGAAGTCACTGGCGTCGTATTCACCCAATCGAAGGCACCGCTGCCCAAGCCGCAGCCGTCGCCTACGCCCTCGCCCGCGGCAAGCGCCTCGCCGGCGCCTGCCGCTTCGCCGTCCGCCGCGAAGTCGCATCCATGAGGTGACGCCCGAGCCCGGACCCGGATCGGCAACCCTTCGCACACCCTGGGGCACTTAACGCCCACAGTCCCGCTCGGCCGAAGCCCCGAGGCTTCGGCCTTTGCGCCGCGTGGTATAGGATTTCCAATTCAGTGATGGAAACTTCCGTGGAAAATTCGGCGGTAAGCCCGAGACTACCCGATTTCATGGCGGTCGGTCCTCCGCGCACCGGAACCACCTGGCTCGACCGGGTGTTGCGCGGACACGTCGGCCTTCCCGAAGGGCGCAAGGAAACCGATTTCTTCAAGCGCAACTACGAGCGCGGCGTCGATTGGTACGCCGCCTACTTTCGCAATTGCCCGTCCGATTTGCCGTGCGGCGAGGTCTGCCCGACCTACTTCGCGCTCGAGCAGTCGCGCCGGCGCCTCGCCGAGCTTCTCCCCGCGTGCAGGATAATCATCACGCTTCGCGATCCCGTGGAGCGGGCCTATTCGTACTTCCGCCTGCTCCATCGCCACGGTTGGATGAAGACCGGGTTCGAGGAAGCCGTGATGCGCCGCAAGGACATCCGCGAGGAGAGCCGTTACGCGCCGCATATCCGGGCCTGGCAGGAGAGCTTCGGCGCCGAGCGCGTCCACATCGGCTTTTACGACGACCTGAAGGCGCGCCCGCAGGCCTTTATCGACGCGATTACGAGGTTCATCGGGATTCCCTCGATTCCGGTTGCGGGCTTGCCGCTCGCCGAGGAGCACGTCAACGCCGCGAATGAAGCGCCGCGAAGCCGCGAGCTTGCGCGCCGCGCGCGCCAGTTCCATCTCTGGCTCGAGGACAACCGCTTCAACCGCACCGTCCGGACGCTCACCGAGTTCGGCGTATGGCGATTCTTCGCAACCGGCGGGCCCAGGTTCGAGCCTCTCACCGACGAAATCGACGCGCGGCTCAGACAGGTGTTCCGCCCCGACGTCGAGGAGCTCGAAGCGATGCTTGGGCGCGACCTCACCGCGTGGAAGACCCCGCGCGCGAAACGGAGCGCGGCCGACGAAAATCACGATCGCAATACCCACCCATAACCGCGCGGGCACGCTTGCCGAGACGCTGCGCAGCGTCTTCGCGCTTGCGATTCCGCCCGGATGGGACACGGAATGCGTCGTGGTCGACAACGCCTCGACCGATTCGACGCCGGCGGTGTTCGATTCGGTCGCGGGCTCGGCCCCGTTTCCCGCCCGCCGGGTCGCCGAGCCGCGCCTGGGCGAGAGCTTCGCGCGAAACCGCGCGATCGACGAGGCGCGCGGCGATTTCCTCCTGTTCATCGACGACGACGCCGTCGCCGAGCCCGATTGGGCCGCCGCGCTGGTCGGCGAGATCGAGCGGCGCTCGCTCGACGCGGTGTGCGGGATGGTGCTCGCGCGATGGATGACGGAGCCGCCGCGATGGCTCGGGGCGCGGCTCAACTCGAAGCTCGCGGTGCACGACCCGCGCGCAATCGAGCGCGGCCCGCGCGCGGCCGTCGAAACGCTCAGCAACTATTTCGGCGCCAACATGGCTTTCCGCCGCTCGGCCTTCGAGCGCTTCGGGCGCTTCCGCGAAGACCTCGGCGTTATCGGCGGCAACGCCATCTCGGGAGCCGACACGGATTTTTTCTCGCGGATAATCGCGCGCGGCGGACGGGTCGGTTTCGCGCCCGGCGCCCTCGTTCATCACATGATCGGGCCGGAACGGACCCGGCGCGCGTATCTTCTGAAAAAGAGTTTCGCCTACGGAGTCGGCAGCGCCTTCGCCGGCGGGGTGAGCCACAACCGGCTCGACAAGCTCGCAAAGAACGCCGTCAGGATGGCGGCGGCGGCGCTTCGCGGCGACGGGGAAGGCGTGATGTACCACGGATGCGAGTGCGCGAACTTTTTCGGTTACTGGCGCGGCCGAATCGCGCGCGCCACGAAGCCGCGCGCCGCGTCACTCGATCAGATAGGCAAGCAGGCCGCGCCGTAGCGCTCCTTCAAGGTAGGGAATCAAATCGAGCCGGGTGAGTTCCGCGAGCGTTACCCATCGCGCATCGACGTGCTCATGCTCGCGAAGCCGCACTTCGCGCCCGTCGCCGCTCGCGCGCCGACACGCGAACAGCGCCTGAACGTACGGCCCCGACGTCTTATGCACGCCGAGCAGGCGCTCGATTTCGACGCTTAGCCCGGTCTCTTCGATCACTTCGCGGATGAGGCATTCCTCGATCGCCTCGTGAGCGCTGAGATGACCTCCCGGCAGGTCCCAGATACCGGGGCAATAGCGCATCTCGGGCGCGCGCTTCAGCACCAGAATCCGCCCGCGTTCGGCGATCACGCCATGAACGCCCACCCAGAATTGATCTTCCATCGAATAAAACTTAACCGCCCCAGGCCCGACTTCAAGGCCGACCCAGTACAACTTTTGCGCTCACCCTGAGCAAAGCGAATCTGCGAGCGGAGTCGAAGGATCCCGCGCGGCGCTCTTTTGCTGCGCGCCTTCGGCGCAAACGCCAGGCGACGCGGCCGCACGGATAGCGGCCGCGAGATCCTTCGCTAGCGCTCAGGACGACAGCGAGGGAAGGGCAGGTTTCCCCGTCAGCGCGGGCGCCTATTTCGCGAGGGCGCGCGGCCCCATCCGCCGCCGCCCGGTGTCTCGACGCGAATCCTGTCCCCCGGCTTGAGCGATACGTTGGTCTTGCCGGGAAGCTTTGTCGCTTCGCCGTCGCGGACAAGGTAATTCGCGCCAGCCGCTCCGTCGCCGCCGTGCGCGAGTCCCCACGGCCGAATCGTTCTCCGCTCGGTGAGCAGGCTCACGTTCGACTCCGTCAAGCATTCCAGTTCGCGCACCAGTCCATCGCCGCCCCGCGCAAGCCCTTTGCCGCCCGAGCCGCGCCGCACCCGATACTCCGTCACCCGCATCGGGTAGTACGCTTCCAGCGCCTCGATCGGCGTGTTGAGCGTATTCGTCATGTGCGTGTGGATTCCCGAGGCGCCCGGATGGCCCGGCGCGGCGCCCGCGCCTCCCGCGATCGTTTCGTAGTACGAGAAGTGCCGCCGGCGAACCGGATCGAACCCGCCCACCGTCAGATTCGACATCGAGTCGAAACTCGCCTCGGGAACCCGATCGGGCGCGGCCTTCGATAGCGCGCGGAAAAGGACGTCGACGATTCGCTGCGAGGTCTCGACGTTTCCGCCGGCGACCGCGGCCGGCGCGAGCGCGTTGACGATAGTTCCCTCGGGCGCGATCACCTTGATCGGCCGCATCAGGCCCTCGTTCGCGGGAACCGCCTCCGCCGCCATGCACTTCATCACGTAAAATGTCGCCGACAGCGTGATCGCGTAATTCGCGTTGACGTTTCCGCGCACCTGCGGCGACGAGCCGGTGAAATCCACGGTCGCACGCCCGCGCGCGATTTCCACCCGGACCCGAATCGGGATACGCGAGGCGCCGAAGCCGTCGTCGTCGAGAAAATCCTCCGCCGCGTAAGCCCCGGGACGAAGCCTGCCTAGTTCCGCGCTCATCAGGCGCGCCGCGTAGTCCTTGAGCGATTCCATCGCGCGCGCGATCCGCGCCCGGCCTTGCGACGCGACCAGTTCGCGAAGCCGTTCCGCTCCCACCGACAGCGCGCCAAGCTGTGCGCGCAGATCGCCCTCGCGCTCTTCGCTCACCCGCGTGTTGGCGAGGAACAGCGCAAGCACGTCGCGCGAGAGCGCTCCGCGCTCGACGATTTTGACCGGCGGCAGCCGGAATCCCTCCTGGTAAATTTCGCTCGCCAGCGCCATTGAACCCGGCGCCATCCCGCCGATATCCGCGTGATGGGCCCGGTTGGCGGCAAACGCGAACGGACGGCGGCGGGCGCCGATAAAGATCGGCGCGACCAGGGTCAGGTCCGGCAGATGCGGCCCGCCGACAAACGGATCGTTCACCGCCGCGACGTCGCCCGGGCCCAGATCGAGTCGGGTAAGCGCGGCCCGAACCGAAAGCGGAGTCGAGCCGAGATGGACCGGGATATGCGCAGCCTGCGCGACAAGCTCGCCCTTGCCGTCGAAC
>JAKAVX010000048.1 GCA_021827465.1 Deltaproteobacteria bacterium
ACTTCGGAAACACGAAATTCAGGCCCGTCCACTTGATGCGGCGCAGGTAGTGTCCCGGGTAGTCCGAATCGAACAGCGCTTCGGGCAAGGAGATGTACACTTTGCCCCCTTGCTTCAAAGTGGCCAGCGCTACCGGGTCGAGGCGCGCCAGAGAGATCTGCCGGGTGATCTCATACTCGCGAATATTATTGTCGACGTAGGACGACATCATCCGCTCCACGTCGTAAAGAAGCTGCTCTCCGGCAGTGAGCCCTTTTTTCAGATTGTCCCAATAGCCAGGCTGGAGAAAGGTTGTGGTATAGGCTGCCAATTCGCGCTGGTAAGAGCGTTCGGCCCGTTGCGCCATCTGATAGGCAAGCTGGTAGCTCTGGAAGTAAACGGTGGAGATCTGATCGATCATCCAGTCGTAAAGCTGCTGATTCGTGAACTTCGTTTGGAGGAAGAGCTGGATGGCCTGTGCGTCCGCCATTTGTTTCTCGAATGCAGCGAGCTCGTCATTCGCGATCTGGAGTTTGAAATTGGCGACGGTTAATTTGCTGTTGGTTTCGTCGATTTCCTTCGCGGCCAGCGTGGCATCGCGCTGGAAGCCGGCGAGGCGCCATTCGAACGCCCCCTCTCTCAGCGTCAGATCACCTGTATCCTTCATTATCCGGGCGGTGATCCCGAGAGCCTTTCCGAATTGCGCGAGCGAATGGCCGACGTTGCTGCCCCCAAACTTCACTTTGACCACCGGACTGCCGCCGAATCCGGAGCCGCCAGCGTCGAGTTCCACTACCAGGTGAGCGCCGCCGGATCCCATTTGCAGCAGCGAGCTGGCGAGGTCGAGCGCTATCGCGACTCCCTTTAGGGTCTGACCTGCGATTTCCGCATCGTTCATGAGCGGCTGGCTGGAATACCACTGCTGCTTGAACTGCAACTTCGCCAGGGTTGCATTGAGGACGTTGATTTCCGCGGTCGCCTCGTTGACCCTATCGACCATGGTCTGGTGCATCAGGTTGAGCAACTGAACTTCCTGAGTCGCCCGCAGCATCGCGAGCGCCTCGGCATCATCCTTTTCGAGCACCGATTGCATCATCGCACCCAGGTGCTGCACCTCTTTGCAGAAATCGACTGCCTGCTTGTACAGAAAAGTGAACTTGTACAAGGGGGGCGGGACCGTCAGTCCGAATAGGATAGTGGACAGGTCCACACCAGCGGCGGCAGCCGCGATCAACATGCCGGGGGATATCGGCGGAGCGAACAAGGCCAGTTGCTCGACCTTTCCCTCGATATTCATGCAGTTCCTGATTTTGGTCAGGCGATCGTTGAGCGTGTCCCAATAGCCCAGCAGCTGATCGTTTGGCGGTACGCAGAAGTAGAGTGCCGAGGCAAGAGGAGAAGGAACATACGGGAGCTGGACCTGGGGAACGCCCGATCCGGGAAGCGCGGGGATGGCGTTCTCAAGTTGCACCAGCGGATCGGAAAAATCCCCCTGGTGCATCAAGGGAGCGAGATCTTTGTAGGCGAGTGGGGCTGCGTCGGCGCGAGTTACCTGCTCCGGTTTCGGCCCGAGAAGCTGCAACGCGAATACGTAAACCTGGGTTGCTTGAGCGATGGTCTCACGAGTGTTCTGGCGGAACAGGCTGTCGCCCCAGGCGATCAGGTTGTCCAGGTACTGCATTACCGTTGCCCGCTGGAATGCAGTTGGCCGAAGGCGTGCGATCAGGAAAGGATTAAACGGATCCTTCATCCACTGCGCGACCTGCTGCTGCATCTGCGCGACCGCATCGGCGTTGCCGGGAGAGTTCGAATCGAGCAGGGTCACGAGCGCCTCGATCGAAGCCTGTGTCGTCTGTTCATAGAAAGACTTCACTTTCCAGTAGCCGTAGGGGAACGCTGTGGATGCTCCCGGAGGAGGTACAGGATACAGATCGGTCGGATCAAAAATGTAATGGAACCACTTCCGAGCGTCCTCGAATTTCTGATTCGCGCTGAGCCGCGAAGCCATCATCGCAGGAGCGTGATAGAACAGTTCCCAGTTGTACAGCGCGTATCCTCCCTTGAGGTCGAAGTCGACCTGGTCGGTAGGATAAGGCTGCATCACCGGCGGCTGGGGCGAGTACAGACCCGAGAAATTATTCGAAGACAGAAGCTGCAGCGGTGTCTGGCCCGGGGGATGCGGCCACCTCAGCAGTCCGTCGATCCCGTTCTGGTTGAGTGTGCGTATGAAATCGCAGACGTAAGGATGGTAGAACAGCTTGAAATCGAAAATCGTCTCGTGTCCAGGCACTACCGCCGGCGGCATCCAGACGCCAGACCAGTTGACCAGCGCTCCGCTGGTATATGAAAGGGAGGCAGTTTTTTTTGCGAGGACTTCAGGGCTAGCGGTCTGCGCTCCGGCCGCAGCCCTGGTGAGCGTGGATGGAATCGCCAGAGCTGGAATCGTACTGCTCGCGTAATAGTTGATCGGCGCGCGGTGGAAGTTTACCGCTGACACCTTCTCCACGTACCAGCGCCACACGACTACGCTTTGCGGAATTACGAAGAAAGCGCGTTTGGCGTCTTCGAAGAAAAACACGTCCTGCGAGGTAAACTGCGGGTATTGATGCGGATACAGTACGCCGGAAGCGGTCTCCGATGTGACCCCGAGGATGCTCGAAAAGCCTGCCTGGTTGATGGCCGTTCCGAGATCGCTGATCGAGGAACCGATGAACCCGGTGGTCAGGTTCAGCGCCGGTCCAGGGGCCAGCGGAGGGCTGGATTTGTATACTTGAAACTTCATCGAGGCGAGCGTCGTTCCGAACGGCAGGATCATCGGCAGCGCCACCAGACTGGGGTCCTGACTGGCGCTCACCTGCTCGTGACAGCCGGACATGTGAAATGTTCCCATCCAGGCGCCGAGCGGGCTGTAGTTGAGGGCCTGCTTGAGCGATTCCGGATCGTAATATCCACGCAGAAAGCACTGGATCGTCAGGCGATCGCTTGCGGAATCGCTTGCGGGTGGAATCGCCTTGAAGGCGAACTGACTCGTATCGTTGCTTCCGTCCTTGGCCAGATCCACGTCGCCGAAGGCCCATCCGCCCGGAACCTGGACCCCGACGGAATCCACCGGCAAAATCAGCGGCGCGCCGTCGGATACGCGCTTTGAAGACCACTTGTCTTCCGTATATTTGCTCCAGGCGATCTGCACCTCCACGTGTTTCTGCGGAGGTTGCGGCGAATATTTGCTCTGCCCGGGATTGGGAAGATCGAACCAGGGTTGAGCGTTGGTGTCGGTTCCCACCTTGTACACCGGCCAGAACACGTACAGCTTGCGATTGTAAACTACCGGGATCAGATCGCCCGCTGGGATGTCCAGATCGACTTTTTCCCAAGCGGTCCACGCGAAGTTTTCATATTTCCGGTAGTAATAGATCGGCGGCGCTCCTTCGGTGCGGCCGAACACATGGACGCGATCGATTCCCTCATCGGTCTCTATCTCGTGGTACATTCCCGAGACTTTGAGCTTTGCGACACCATCGAGCTTGGTCAGATAGTGGAGAAACGCGGTCTCCACGGTGTCCGTAGTCACATCATTCTGGTGAAGCTCGCTGCTCAAATCCGTGAAGAAAGGGCTCTGGTCGTCGCGCAGCTCGGGCCGAAGCCAGTTTTCGGGGTAGAGGAAAACTTCACGATTCGCCTGCCAAAGGCGGTACTGCTGCATCCATTTCCAGATATCGGCTGCGCCCGGCGCGACCACGACGCCGGGCTCCAGATTCATAAGGCATCGCTGGACGAACAGTTGCACGGCGGCGATCGCCTGCACCAATCGCGAGGTGAGCATGCAGGGCGACATCTGCACGTCGATCAGTAGGTGCTGGTAGAGGTCGTCCGGCGTGCTGAGCGTCTCGCCGAAAATCGAATTGGATTGAAACAGCAGATAGCTTTCGAGGGCGTCTCGCTGCTGCTGGCGCATAGGATCCCGCAGCGATTTCGCGACGGACAGCCATTGCTGGCGGCTATAGCCGCCCTTGATTGTGGCTGTGATGGCATTGGCCTGATCAAGCGTGACGACCGAGCTCTTCCATTGATTTGCCTGCGCAACCGAAGCGCCGATTGGCGCCAGAAGATCGATCACGTTCTTAAGCCGAGTGAACGTGGCGGGACTCCAGAAATCGTTCGGGTAAGCCAGATTCAAGCCCTGCGTGCCGGTGGCGTCAGAGAGATCACCTTGTTTCCAACCGGTGACCAGACTCAGGCTGGCCAGATACTGCGCCTCCGCCGGCATCGGCCCGCTGCGCGGGGGCAGCAGGATCGAGAAGGATTGTCCGCTGGCAACTTGTGTGCGAAACAAGCAGATCTCGGCCAGGCCCACCCAGGAGTCATACAGAGCGCCAGTAGTGGCGTTGCCGGCGGGCAGCGCATTCAAGTCCATCCAGCCGAGCGGCCCGGAATTGGCCAGGAGCCACTCGATTTCCGCGGTGCTCAGATTCAACCTGCCGGCAGCGGCGGCGATCCGGTTAAGTTTGATCGCCGCCTGCACCTGATAGTACAAGGACGGCGGCGCCGCGGGATTGACCGGCGGAGGCGCTTGAGTCGCCGTATCGACTGCGGCCGCATCGATGGTCGCAGTTCCCTGAACGAAAGTAGGGTTCAAAAAAATGTTCAGATAGCTCTGGCCGAGGTCGGTCGGCGAGGTGGCCAGCAGCGCGTCGAGCGACGGAACTGCAAGTTTGAGCCAGCTCGACAACGTCTGTGCGAGCACGCTGGCGCCGATCACCGGCCATTGCGGGCTATTCGAGAATTGGCCGGCGAGTTGGCTGCGCAAATCGGTGAGCCGCTGCGCGATGTCCGCGCTTGCTGGAGCCAGGCCCGATGCCTGAGCACCCTGGTTGAGAAGCAGATAGTTCAGCTCGGCCAGTTTGAATTTCGAAGCCTGTATCGCGTCGATCTGGTCCGCCACCCAGCGCGCGTCGCTGACGTGATCCGGATGGAAAGGGGCGCGCCGCGCCGTTACCGCTGTACCGGGGCTGAGATCAAGGTTGAGGACGGCCGAGGCGGTCAAAAAATCGGAGGGCGAAAGTCGCAAGGCGCGTCCGAAGGAAGCGGCTCTTAACAGCCTTGAAAGATTCGCCAGGCTCAGAGCGTGCTTGCCCGCAGTCACCGCGGGATCGAGCGCAACGGCCCCCGACGATATCAGCGCCGTAAGATCGTCGGAAGAAACCTGGAGCGCCGCCGCCACGGTGGCCGCATGATCTTCGACGGCGTTGCCCAGGTTCTGCAAATCGCTTCCGTCCGGCCTGAGGTCGAAAGCGTGATCGACAGGATTGGTGACTGCCACGTTGAGGAACAACCGCTGATAGAGCGATGTTCCCTGGAACACGTCCGGCGAAGTGGAGATCGATCCCCACCAGGCCATCGCTTCCACCAGCGGCACATTCAGGCGCTCAAGTAGCCGGCTCGCTTCCACGACGTTCCTTAGGAACTGCGGATCGAGGTCCGTTATACGCAGTGCGGCCCAGATTTTATCGGTTTCCAGCACGGTCCGGCCGAGTGCGAGCCGGAGCCGCAGAAAGCGAACGATACTCGCCAAAGCCGGCTCGGTAAGACCGACGATGGTCGCTTTCGTAAGGTCGCACTCCGCGCCCTGGTCCGAGCTCCATCCGATAAGAATTTGCGCGTTCAGGGGTTTAAGACTCTTCACAAACGCAGTGGTCAGAAGATCGACGAGGTCCTGAAAATCGAGGCCCGAGCGATCCATGAATCGCTGCACTGAGGGTCCCGGATTCGGATCGACCCATGTGCCGGTCAGTTCGGCCGGCTGAATTCCCCAAAGCTCGGCCGTGCTCGCTCCCGACTTTGCGGTCAGAATCTTCCATCCTGCGGGCCCTGTGCTCAGATATTCGCTCACCAAAGCGTCAGCGGCGGTGAGTGCGGCATCGCTTGGATCGGGTGAAGCGGGCGCGGCTTGCAAGGCCTGCATGATCTGATACCGCTTGATGTCGCCATTGCTCAGATACGCACGCGCCTGTTCGTTGCCAATATAGAAAGGCAAATTCCACGGGTACTTTTGGGTTTCCAGGGTGGCGTACACGCTGGCGTTCAAATATTCGGGGCTCGCGGCGAGGTCCTCCGGCGCGCCGTCGGTGGTATCGTGCGCCAGCCCCGGGGGCGCGACGTTATCTTCGAGCAGCTCGTTTACCAGGTCGATGTAAGGCAGGACGATGTTGGTGTTGTCGCAGCTCAGCTTGAGCGTGTTCAGATCGGGACGGCGTGCGAACAGCAACTGCGTGCCCGTGTTGCCGCTGCCGCTCAGATAAACGTCGACGAACTCGTGAAGCAGATCGACCAGATACGCCGCCGGGCTCAGCACTGAGCGGCAATCCCCGCACGCGCAGAAACTGGGGCTGCCGAACAAGGACGTCCAGTTGGGAATCTGGGGAACGTTGTCGAAGGCATCCGCAACGATTTCGGAACCTCGCCATTTCAAGCCGGAAGCGTTACTGCCGTACACGCCCAGTGCGGACCACGAAGACTGCTGCGCTTGCTGATGAATCTTCAGCGCCTCTGTCTGTCCGCCCAGCGCATCGCCGAACTGGATCACAAACTGGCGCTGGGGAATGCGCGCGATGGCTCGCGCCGAAGTCAGCCCGGCGGCAAGCAAAGGCTGTATGCGGTCGAATCGCGGCGCTACCTTAAAGATGCGCTGCACTACGGGCAACGTCTGCTTGAGTGTCTCGCTGATTGCGCCGCCCTTCGCCGCAAGATAGCGGTTGGCATCGTGAAGCCCGATATGAAAGTCGGGATTGGCGTCCAGAAACCGGGCGACTTCAGCGGCTCCCGCAATCGCCGCCGGGTTCCGCGCCAGACCGGCGGATATGGCCGCGCTCGGAAATGCGACTTCAAGGCGCTCCTTTAGAACCTCGGCGTAATTCTGGATGCGCTCTACGTCGTTGCCGCCCGGCACTCCCGGCGGAACGCCGATCGTCCCGTTGCCCGATTTTTCCCCCAGAAGCTTCACCCAATCCGAGGTCTGCATCCGCGCCAGATCCGCCAACGATTTGATCTTTCCGCTCTGGTGCTGAGCCATCAGCGCGCCGACCAGTGGCGCGTGATATTGCGTCAGCGAACTCAATTGCATGGAGAGCTTCAGGCGTCCGAGAGTTGCTTGATCGAAGCCCGGCTGTCGCGCCAGGTTCGCCCAGAAGTCCTCATCGGAACCAACATGGTTGGCCAGAGCGGCGGCAAAGTCGGTGCGCAACTTTTGATTTTCCGTCGCGAGCGCGAGCGCGGCGCCGAGTTGCGACGCCGTAGGCGAGGATGCGTTCTGAATCGCCACATCGCGAAGTTTTCCGGCGATCTCCGCGGCGCTTGCCGCCACTTCCGGCGAAACGAGATTGCGACTGGCGGCGTCCGCCAACGCCTGCTTGATTACCGCCGGATCGGATGCGGCCAGACTGGCGAGGTCCGTGGGCAGACCGCTCTGCGCCACCGCATAGAACGCCTCCGGCGGCTGCGTAGTGGATTTCGCCAGCCGGGCCGCCGTGGCCAGATGCTGAACCCTTGCCGGGTCCAGTCCCGTATCTCCGGACACGTATTCGATGTCTCCGGGAGTCAATTCGGACGGATTTACGCCTTGTAATACGGGGGTCACAGCCTGGTTGAGCCGCATGAACTGGCTCGGACCTCGATAGACTGCGTCGCCCGAAGTCAGATCGACGGACGCCTCGGCGGGCGCCTGAAAAATCACCGGAGAACTCGCCAACACGCCACCGCTCGCACTATAGGCGCGAACTACTAGGTCGGCCTGCGTCTTGCCGGGTCGTTTGATTTCGGATCGTGAATAACGAATAAGGTAGCAGCCCTGCTGGTCGGTGCTGGCCTGCCCGAGCATGGTCTCGCTGCGCAGGTCCTTGTCGAAGGCCCGCACTATTACACCGGCAACCGGCGTCCCGTCAGCATTTCGCACCAGGCCACTGACCAGATACGTGGGGGCTACGCTGCCGCTTCCCTTATTGACCGTCGATTCCATAGCGTCTGAACCTCCCTGCTGAATGTGTAATTGGGCGCGCAGGCTTATCGTCGCCGCGCACTTCCGCGAGGTGGCAAAAGCGGAATCCTCTTATGTCGCAATACTCGGAGTCGCGCGCGCGACGGAGCGCCGCCCCATAAGCGAGCGCGTCCGGCCAGCCAGCGCCGCGAAACGCAGCGCGTAGACCTAGAAGGCCCCTATCCGATCCCGTCAGATGTTGGAGTCCGATGCAGGAGAAAAGTGCGAAAACTCTGAACTGGCCGCCATCAGCATTCCGCAAGTCCTTCAAGGCGAACCCTCCACTCAGATCCGCGATGACAGCAGCCCCAGTTTCAACCGCCGCGCCGAAGCTACCGAAATGTCCTGGATAAGGAAACACGCAACCGCAGTTTTCGCGGCTCGAAGTCGAGTCAGTGAGCGTTACGTAAGTTTTGTTCGGCAGAGTCGTCGAACGATTCGCCGGTCTCACATTCAGGGAAATTGGTGCGAGGCTGAATATCAGCGCGGCACGGACGAGACAGATAGAAGCGCGATTTCGAACGCTGGCGCGGCTCGATCACACAGTTTGAGCGCCGGCGATACTGTCCTCCGAGGTGCGCGTTGAAAGCGCCGCCTGAAGCTCCTGGCCAGCGCGTCTGGGACCAAAATCGGAGTCATGGCCTGTGACCCAAAGCCGAAAAGTATCGCGGGCTGAAGAATCAGCATTGGCGGCGTTGATCTAGCTCTCGCGCCGGATGGTGGCTAACGAGCCATTGGCGAAGGAACGCAATGAATGTAGAGAATCGCTCCATGGGTGAATTAGAGGGTCGAGTCGCAGTCGTAACTGGCGGAGCAAGCGGTATAGGGGCGGCGACTGCGCGCCTATTTGTCGAAAACGGCGCACGCGTCGTTATCGCCGACATGCAGAGCGAACGCGGAGAGGCGCTCTCGCGCGAACTGGCACCAAACGCTGTCTTCCAGCAGACCGACGTCACGCGTGAGGAGGACGTGAGCGCGACGGTGGCGCGTGCCGAAAGCTCGTTCGGACGGCTCGATTGTGTCTTTAACAACGCCGGCTTCGGTGGCGCGCTAGGCGGGATCTCCGAAACGCCCGCGCAAGAATGGGACATGACCTTCGACGTGCTGGTGCGCGGCGTATTTCTCGGCATGAAGTATGCCGCGCCGATTCTACGCCGCCAGGGCGGCGGCAGCATCATCTCCACCGCAAGCGTCGCAGGAATGGTCGCAGGATACTCACCTCATGCGTATGCGGCTGCAAAAGCGGCGGTTATCCAGCTAACCAAGTCGGTTGCGCTGGAACTCGCCGAAGCACGAGTACGCGTCAATTGCATCTGCCCGGGATTCATCGCCACCCCACTCGCGCTGAACACGGTCGGAAAACCCGACGCGGAAATGGAGTCGCGAAAAGCGTGGATGTCCAGCGCGCAACCGATCGAGCGTCCAGGTGAGCCGCGCGACATTGCAGAAATGGCTCTCTTCCTGGCCAGCGACCGCTCGAGTTTCATCACCGGCCAGGCATTCGTAGTGGATGGCGGGTTTCAGGCCGGGCGACCGTGGCGAAAGCAGCCCGAATGGATCCGCGTTGCGCGACCCTTCACGGTCTATCGCCCGCGATGATGGGCCGCCTAAAGCTTCGCGCCGGGGTTCGCCAGTGCGTCCACGGTAAGGCGCCGGGTGATGAGGTCGTAAGCCTCGTCGACGGAATCGGTCCGGTGGAAGAGTTCGACATCGCCGGGACTAATCGTGCCGTATTTTACCATCGCGTCGAAGTTCAACACCTCGTTCCAGTACTTCGCCCCGAACAGCACGATCGGCATAGCCTTTTTCATCTTGCGGGTCTGCACCAGCGTGAGCATCTCGAAGAACTCGTCGAGCGTCCCGAAGCCCCCGGGAAACAGCACTACCGCTTTGGCGAGATAGACGAACCAGAACTTGCGCATGAAGAAATAGTGGAAATGAAAGTGCAATTCGTGGCTGACATAGGGATTGTCGAACTCGTTAGTGGGAATCGAGATGGTCAGGCCAACATTGAGTCCTTTCGCTTCCGCGGCGCCGCGGTTTGCCGCCTCCATGATGCCGGGGCCACCGCCCGTGCACACAACGAAGCGGCGCTCACCATGGTCAAGCTTCTTGGACCAAGTCGTCAGCCGGTGCGAGAGCTCGCGCGCCGCTTCATAATAGGTCGAGAGTTCCAGAGCGGCGCGCGCTGCCGCCACGCCTCTCCCTGCTTTTTCCGCCCGGGCTAGCGCGGCCTCGGCCGCCTCGCGAGACGATAGACGCGCCGAGCCCATGAACACGATAGTGTCCTGGACCCCAAAGTGCTCGAACCGCGACAGTGGCTCCAGATACTCGGCAAGGATGCGCACCGCGCGCGCATCCTTGCTTTCCAGGAACCGCATGTTCTCATAG
>JAKAVX010000049.1 GCA_021827465.1 Deltaproteobacteria bacterium
AACGGCCGCGAAGCTGATTGTCGATTCGCCGCGACTCGTGGCGTTCGGTGCCGAGGATATGAAGCCCGCCCGCCGTCAGCACCAGCTCGCGCTCGGCGTTGCACTGCGCGCGGCATTTCTCGATCGCCTGCTGGAATTTCGGGTCGGACGGTTCGCGGGTTCCGGCCTCCGCGGCGGCCATGAATTCGGCGTTTCCGCCGAGCACGATATCGGTTCCGCGGCCGGCCATGTTGGTCGAGATTGTGACCGCGCGATGGCGTCCGGCCTGGGCGACGATTTCGGCTTCGCGCTCGTGGTTCTTCGCGTTGAGCACGTAATGCTTGACGCCGGTCTTCTTGAGTTTTTCCGCGACGCGCTCGGACTTTTCGATCGAGACGGTGCCGACCAGCACCGGCTGGCCGCGCTCATGGCAATCGGCGATCTCCTCGATTACCGCGTCGAACTTTTCGTCCTCGGTCTTGTAGACGACGTCATGGCGGTCCTCGCGGATCATCGGCTTGTTGGTCGGAATCACCATCACCTGGAGTCCGTAGATTTCGCCGAACTCCACGGATTCGGTGTCCGCCGTGCCGGTCATCCACGCGAGCTTCTTGTACATGCGGAAGTAGTTCTGGAAGGTGATCGTCGCGAGCGTCTGGTTCTCGGACTCGATCTTGACGCCTTCCTTGGCCTCGATCGCCTGATGGAGGCCGTCGCTCCAGCGCCGCCCCGGCATCAGGCGCCCGGTGAACTCGTCGACGATTACAACCTCGCCTTCCTTGACGACGTAATCGACGTCGCGCTTGAAGAGCGTATGGGCCTTGAGGCCCTGGTTCACATGATGGACCAGCAGGATATTGCGCGGGTCGTAGAGGTTTTCGACCCCGAGCATCTGCTCGACGCGCGTCACGCCGTCCTCGGTCAGCGCGACGGTGCGGAGCTTTTCGTCGATCGTGTAATGCTCCTCGGCGCTAAGCTTGGGGATTACGCGGTCCACGACGTAATAGGTGTCGGTCGATTCCTCGGAGGCGCCCGAGATGATGAGGGGGGTGCGCGCCTCGTCGATAAGGATTGAATCGACCTCGTCGACGATCGCGAAATTGTGCTCGCGCTGGACGTACTCCTCCAGGTTGAACTTCATGTTGTCGCGCAGGTAGTCGAAGCCGAATTCGTTGTTCTGGCCGTAGGTGATATCGGCGTTGTAGGCGACCTTGCGCTGCTGATCGGTCAGTCCGTGGACGATGGTTCCGACCTCAAGCCCGAGGAAATGGTAGATGCGGCCCATCCATTCGGCGTCGCGCCGGGCCAGGTAGTCGTTGACGGTGACGACATGGACGCCGCGGCCGGAAAGGGCGTTGAGCACGGCGGGAAGCGTCGCGACCAGGGTCTTGCCCTCGCCGGTCTTCATCTCGGCAATTCTGCCTTCGTGAAGGACCGCACCGCCGATAAGCTGGACGTCGAAATGGCGCTGGCCGAGGGTGCGCTTGGCGGCCTCTCGGACGACGGCAAAAACCTCGCCGAGGACCTCTTCCATCGCGTCCTTGCGCCGGTCGTCTTCCTCGACAGCGGAGATATTCGCTTTCCATTCGAGGATTTTGGCGCGCAGTTCGGCGTCGGAGAGCTTTTCGACAGCCGGCTCAAAACCGTTGATCTCGTCGACGTAGGGACGAAGCCGCTTCAGTTCCCGTTCGTTCTTGGAGCCGAAGATTTTTTTAGCGAATGAAGAAAAAGTCGAAGCCATCTTATGGGAGCGTTCAAATGGCGGGAGGCGGTCTGGACGCCTGCTCCGCAACCATTCATTTTAGCAGGCTTGGCGAATATGACGAGACGGTCCGGGCGATTGGATGGACGAATTCGCGGAGAGTTAAAGGGGGCCACTCGGCCTATGCCTTCGCCCACGTCACCGAGCGTCACTGAGGAATCTCTTCGTTCTCCGCGCAAGCGCGAGGACGTCCCTAGTCTGACATTCCCAGATCGTCATGACGCTCCATCCGGCGCGGCGAAGAGCCATCAGATTCTTCCGATCCCGCCTTACATTCTGCGCCCTTTTCTCAGCCCAGAACTTTGGGTTTGTCCTAGGAACCACCCTTCCATAGCGACAACGGTGCATATGCCAAAAGCACCCGTTGACGAAGATCACCTTGTGGAGAGAAGGAAATACGAGATCGGGAGCGCCCGGCAGCCTGCGTACATGCAGGCGGAAGCGGAAGCCGAGACGATGGACTACCGAACGCACCAGGAGTTCCGGCTTCGTGTCTTTGCTGCGAATCCGTGACATGCACCGGCTTCGCTGCTCCGGCGTCAGAACATCGGCCACGTTACATCAGGGCCTTTCGCAGGGCGCTCACGAATCGCTCAACGGTCAACAGGCGTTTGCCCCATCCCGGCGGGTATTTACGATGCAGTTCCCGAGGCACGACCAAGGTTACCTGTGCGGCGCGCATTTCCTTAAGTTGGTTCTCGGAGATGCCGGCTTGAATCGTCAGCAGGTGCTTTTCCTTGACGCGCTTGGCCTCGTTCAGCACCTGTCGCCATCTGTCTTTGCAGGTCCTTTTCACGCCCAAGACAAAAAGTTTTTCGGCGGGCCATTTCGGGTCGTGATACTGGTCAGCCCCGGGGATAATGATGTCGGGTTGACCGTCTACCGTTCTTGGCTGCGGCTCAAAAGGCACGCCAGCTGACTTCAAAACATCTTCTACATGGTGCTCCAAGGACTGGCCTGCGCGCGACTTACGCCGCTGAAGGATCGAGTTCGCTGTTCCAAGGAAGTCATCGACGGACTTGAAGACCCGGCAAATCTCCGGCTCGCACAGTTTTCGCTCCACGAGCTTGAACAGCGCATATTCCTGCTCGATGCAGCGCATAAGACGATCGTCGGAAGGGAGCCGCTTGAAGTCCGACATGCACCTCTCCAAGGTGTCTCTAGCCCGATTGGCGAACTCCAAGCCCGCAGGGAATTTCGAAGCCGCGCCCGCGAACTCCCGAAACTGCCGGTCAATGCATTCGTTTTCGGTCTCGACCGTTGCCGGAGCGTCCCTGCGGTATACGGCCCAAGTGTCGACGATTTCAACGCCGAGCTTTGCCTGCACGTCCGCTATGTCATCTTCCAAGTCCAGCACATAGGCCAAGAAGTCGTTCCGCGCCCTAGGCACGATAACGAGCATCGACCCAACTTCGTCGGATGTCAGAAACGGGAAATCGCGGCCGAACCGGGTCAGCCGATATTCGCTCCGCGTGGACTTCCCGTACCATGTGACCACGGACTCCGTGGTACGGCCGTCCTGCCATTGGACCTGTACTTGGTGCTTCGCGAGAAGCCCCTTCTTTGGCGGGTGGGGCGAATACATTTCCCAAGCCGACTTCGGCAGGTAAAAGCCGCACTGGTGGCTCCCGGTAAGGCCGACATCGTTCGGCGATATGTACTTCAGGAGCGCCGCCCCGTATTGTAGCGCGCTATTGACGGCGTCTTCGGACGTCGGTGACGGCATTTATCTCCCCCGCAACCTTGATGGTCCTCGTCCTGGACTTGAGCAGACAGCCATTGCCCCGGTTAGCGACCCGCCACCGGAACACCCTCACAATCTGGCGCGCCACGGCCTCCGCCACAGGCGGTACGACTGCGTTACCGAATTGCTTGTACGCTTGAGTGTCCGAGACGACAATGGGCAGATTGTCCGGAAATCCCATCAGTCGCGCAGTTTCACGGGGGGTTAAGCGTCGCGGAGGCCGGCCGGAACCTTGGGGGACGAGGATCTCCGAACCATCCTTGAAGTAGCGCGCGCTCAGGGTCCGAGTAGTCCCGCCCGGATCGACGAGACCGAAGCCAAAGCCGTTGCCTTTGTCCCGATGTCGCTTGGCGTATTCCTGCAGATACTTCCAGAGTCGTTCGCTAAGCGTGTATTTAGGGTCGGGGTTCTCTTCCAAGATTCCACTGACGATCCTAGGGGGGCCAGACGGCCTGTCCGGAAAAACGAACGGTGGGGCATCGCCAAAGATCGTTCGATCGAAGCCAACGATGAAGATTCGCTCACGATGCTGAGGGACCCACGCTGCCGCGTCGATTACCTTGGTGAAAACGCGATAGTTCAGGTCGGTGAGCGTCGAGAGAATGATAGCCCATGTGCGCCCTCCATCGTGAGACTGGAGGTTCTTCACATTCTCGAGCATAAGCACCGGGGGTCGCTTGATTTCGATTATCGTTGCAAGGTTGAAAAACAGCGTGCCCTGCGTTGCATCCTTGAACCCATGAGCCCGGCCAAGGCTGTTCTTCTTCGAGACGCCTGCGATCGAAAATGGTTGGCAGGGAAATCCGGCCGCGAGAACGTCGTGGTCTGGAATCTCGGATGGCTTGATGCCCCTGATGTCGCCCTCCGGATTTTCGCCAAACCAAGCCTTGTAGGTGCGTTGGCAGTGCTTGTCCCATTCCGATGAAAAGCGGCAGGTCCCACCGGCAGCCTCAAGAGCGATCCGCAGCCCGCCAACTCCCGCGAACACGTCGACGAACGAAAACGGAACCGCAGTGTCAGGCTCAGTTCGAATCGGCGCCTTGGAGGAGGATGGAAAAAGGTTCAGCTGGGGGCGCCCTGAGGTCCCGCCGCTCGAAGCCTGACGGAGGATCCCGAGCACGAACTCGTTCTGGCTCAGGTGATTTTCGTGGCTTTCCCTGCTGATCCAGGTCCGGACCTCTTCGGGTAGACTGCGGACAAGAATTTCTGAGGACATTGCCGCCCCCGCTCCTGGGAAAGACTGATAGCATTGATATCGAGTTTTCCCAGCAAGTCAATGGATACCGCAGGAGAATCTTCCACCGGTCGCGCAAGATATTCCGTATCCGGCTTTCGCTGCAAACGCGGCGCGACCCAAGCCTTGCGCTATCCCAGCCATGCTTTCCTATCGTATGCGCACCGTGCCGTCGCACGCCGCTTCGGCGCGACCTCTCCCGTCAGGGGCGAGGTTAGGAAGAACGCGGCCGTCGTTTTTGATTGGTGCGGCTATCCTTGCGAGCGGGCATCGGCGCGCGGTGGTGCGGGTTGCCGCAGGCGGGGATCGGATTCAGGATCGGCATAGCTAGTGAAAAACCTCTCGCCGTAAGTCCGAGACTGCGAGGACTGGGGCGTATCGCGTCGAACGCGCCTGAAGGCGTGACGGAAGCGAGCCTCGATGCGAACCCGTCCGCGCCGGCCCGGACTCAGGAGGATACCGCCATGGCATCGAAAACGATTCCCGAAGGATTCCATAGCGTGACGCCGTTCCTGATGGTCAACGACCCGCGCCGTGTGATCGATTTCCTGAAAGCTACCTTCGGCGCGGTCGAGAACAGCTATCACGACCTCGGCGGCGGCCACGTTCACGCCGAAGTCACGATCGGCGACTCGCGTATCATGATGGGCAAGACCGAAACCACGCCCGCATACCTTTATGTCTACGTGCCCGACTGTGACGGGACTTTAGGTTGTCCGTTCTCGCCGGATGGAATTTCTTTTCGGCGGTCCCTCAGCCGCGCCGTCGGCACCCTGCGAAGTAAGCTTCGCGGGGACCCGCTTCGGCGCGGCCTCTCCCGACTCCGCAGGGAGAGGCCAGGAAAGATGCGACCGTCGTTCCTGGTCGGTGCGCCGAAGAGCGCCCTCACCCTCCGTCGAAAAATGGGAAAGGAAAACTGAACGCCGGGCAGGAGCAACAAAAGGCTTCGGCTATTTCTCGATTCGGAGACGGAATGTTCCGCCGTCGAGCGTTTCGCTCGACAGCATCGCGTAGCCTTCCGCCTCGGCCGCGCGCGGGATATCGCGGGCTCCGCGCGGATCGTCAAGCACGAGCTCAAGCACCTGCCCGCGCTCCATCCGCTCAAGGCGCACCTTGGCGTGCGCCCAGTTGAGCGGGCATTTGACGCCTCTCAGGTCGAGCCGGACGATCTCGCCGCCGCGATCCATCAGGTCAGTTGTACCACGGCGGCGCGCCGCGGATCAGGCACCGCGATCGGAACGTCGCGGACTGCTCACTGAGCGATAAACCCTCCGTCAACCACGAAAGTCGCGCCGGTAACGAAGCCGGATTCCTCCGAAACGAGATACAGCGCGCAGTAGGCGATGTCCTCGGGCGTTCCGAGCCGCTGGATCGGCGCGGCCATGAATTGCTGCCCGCTCGCGCGAAGTGGATCGACGACCGGCGCGATCATCGGGGTGTCGATTGCGCCGGGGCAGATGCAATTGACGCGGATGTTCTTCGGGCCGAACTCGACCGCGAGCGCGCGGTTGAGCGCGATCATCCCGCCCTTGGATGCCGTGTAGGCATGCGCCGCTTCCGAGCCGATCAGCGCCGCGATCGACGCGGTGTTCACGATGGCGCCGCCGCCGGTCTTGATCATCTCCGGGATCGCGAACTTGCACATCAGGAACACGCTCTTGAGATTGATCGCGAGCACGCGGTCCCAATCCTCTTCGGGCGTGCTCAGGATGTCGCCCATCGCGAGCGGCGAGGAAAATCCGACGCCCGCGTTGTTGTAGAGGATATCGATACGGCCGTAAGCCGAGAGCGCGGTGCGAATCACGTTCTCGCAATCCTTCGATCTGGAAACGTCGGCCTTGACGAAGACCATCTCGCCGCCCTGGGCCTTGACCATCCGCGTGGTCTCTTCGCCCGCTTCGACGTTCCAGTCGCATCCGGCGATCTTTGCGCCTTCCTTCGCAAACAGAACCGAAGCGGAGCGCCCCTGCCCCGTGCCCACGCCGCTGATAACGGCAATCTTGCCCTTGAGTCGCATCGGAATTCGAACTCCCCTGGCGCGCGTCCAGTCCCCCGGAACGCGCGCGTCCGCGGTTGTTTGGTTATTGCGGCGACGCCAGCCGCTCGCTGGCACGCGTCAGGATGTGGCGCATCACGTCCTCGCTCTGGGCGCCGACCAGCGGAAAATCGCCGATGAAAAACGTCGGCACGCCGCTGACGCCGTGGCGGCTCCCGATAAGCGCGTTGTTCTTGAGCTTGAGATCGTATTTGGGCGAGCGCGCAGCCTCGGCGAGGGCCTCGGCGTCGAGCCCGGCCTCGGCGCCGAGTTTTTTCAGTATCTCAATATCGCCGATATTCGCGCCGTCCTCGAAATAGGCGCGATAGACGCGCCTTTCAAACACTTCACCCTTGCCTTCCTCCTGCGCATACTCGGCCGCCATCAGCGCCGCGTGCGAGTTCGTGAGCCGCGCGGGCGGAGTCATTTTGACGCCCGCCGCGTCGGCCATCGCGGATATCCGCTGCCACGCCGCAACGCGCGCCTGCGGACTCATCATGCGGGCGTAGACCTTCTCGGCCTCGATACCCTCGGCGGGCCATTCGGGATGGATCTCGAATCCGCGCCATTCCAGTTCGACGCCGAACTCGGGCGCGAGCTTGCGCATCGTTTCCAGCCCGATATAGCAGAAGGGGCATACGAAATCGGAGAATACGAGTACTTTGAGCGCCATCGGTGTGTACCTTGCGCGAACTATAGGACGGCCATGCGCGCGCGGTCAAAACGTCCGCGCGGCGGATTGGAACGCTGCCGGGATTGGTAGGGTCGCGGCGCGCTTTGTGCTCCATCATCGCTGTGTTAGTTAGCTATCGGTGTGAGGATGCTCCGTCTCATCGACCGAGGTAACGAATGATTCTTGAAAAACTAAGACTAGAGGACAAAGTCGTCATTATCACCGGCGCGGGCAGAGGTTTGGGCCGCGCGATGGCGATAAGGTTCGCGCAGGCGGGCGCGGACGTGGTCGCGGCGGCGCGCACCCGCAAGCAGCTCGACGAGACCGCCGAGGCGGTGCGGGCAACCGGACGCAAATGCCTCGTCGTTCAGACCGACGTAACCCGCTCCGAGCAGGTCAACGCGATGGCCGAGGCGACGGTCAAGGAGTTCGACCGGATCGATATCCTGGTCAATAACGCCGGCATCGGCGAGGAAGCGCTCGGCAAGCATATCGAGCAAATCACGGACGCCGAATGGCGGCGCGGAATCGATACCAACCTGTCGAGCCAGTTCTACGCGTGCCGCGCGGTCGTGCCGCAGATGGTCCGGCAGAACCGCGGCAAGATAATCAACGTGGCCTCGGGCTACGGGCTTCGCGGCGGCAAGCATAACTACATGTACGCGTGCTCCAAGGGCGGCGTGATCCAGTTGACGCGTTCGGTGGCGCTGACCTACGCGCAGAACAACATCCAGACCAATTGCATCGTGCCCGGCGTCTTCCCGCATAACGAGGAGATGATGAAGTTCTTCAAGGGCGGCAAGTTCATCCCGATCGGACGCCCGGGCGACGATGCCGAAATCGCGCCGCTTGCGATATTCCTCGCCTCCGATCTCTCCAATCATATGAATGGCGAGATGGTGATAATCGACGGTGGCGGACTTGCCGGCGGAATAACCCCGACCGGCGTGATTCCGCAGATGCAATCCTGATTTTTCTTTCGAGGACGCTCATGGATCCTTCTCTCAAGGAATTTTCACTCGACGGAATGGCCGCGCTGGTTATCGGCGCGGAGAATCCGGTCGGCCGCGCCGCCGCGATCGTGCTCGCCGAGGCGGGCGCGAAAGTCCTGCTCGCCTCCCAGGAGCCGGGCACCGAAAAACAGCTCAAGGAAGCCGCCAAGGCGGCAGGCGCTTCGGGCGTGAAGACCGCAATCCGGGTCCAGGACGCGACGTTGCGCGCCGACTTGAGCGCAACCGCCGACCTCGCGGTCAAGGAACTCGGCGGACTCCGTATCCTGGTCAACGCGCTCGACGCGCCGTTCTTCGGACCCGCGAATGCCGCCGACGACGCGGCTTTCGAGCAGGTGATGGAAGGCAATCTGAAGACGGTGTGGATGGCGTGCCAGGAGGGCGGGCGCGTGATGCTCCAGCGCGGCGGCGGAGCGATCGTCAATATCACTTCGGTCGCGGCGGAGCGCGGAGTTCCCAACGCGTCGCTCTACTGCGCGGCCAAGGCCGGGGTGCTGAACCTGACGCGTGCGCTCGCGCTCGAATGGGCGCGGAAAAATATCCGGGTCAACGCGATCGAGGCGGGATGGCTCGACGAGCCAAACAGCCCGGCCGTCAGGAAAGACGAGTTCTCCGAGCGCCTGCTCAAGTACTTGCCGGATAACAAGCTGATCAAACCGGAGGAGATCGCGGGGCCGCTGCTTTACCTCGTGTCGCCCGCGGCCGGTTTCGTGACCGGCGAATCGATCGCGGTTGACGGCGGGCTGCTTTGCCGCGTCTGAACCGGGCGCGCGCTTCATCGAACGGGTGCGATATTTCGCGGTACTTCAGGGCGGGCCGGGGCGCCCGCCCTTTTTTCAAAGATACTGAGCGCCGGGTAAAAGACTCACGGGCCGAACGGGAACCCGAGCGAGATTCCCCCGTCCACCACGATCGTCTGCCCGGTGAGATAGCTAGCCTCGGGCGCACACACCATGCATACGATTGCGGCGATCTCCTCGAGCGTGGGAACGCGCCTCAGCGCGGAGCGATCAATGGTATGCCGTATCGCCATCTCGTATTGATCGCCGAAGTACATGCGGCTTGAGTCGGTTGCGATAAAGCCCATGTTGACTCCGTTGACGGTGATTCCGCGCGGACCGAGCTCGAAGGCGAAGTCGCGGACCATGCTTTCAGCGGCGGCCTTGGCCGCGCCGAGAACGCCGTGGCCGGGGAAATGCCGAATCGAGTCGAGACCGGAAATCATCACGATCCGCCCGCCCTCGCCCATCACGCGGGCGGCCTCCTGAACCGCGGCGACGAAACCGCCTATCGTCAGATTGAAAGTGCGCTCGAGGTTATGGGGCTTCATTTCGAGCAGCGGCTTGAACGCGGTTGCGGCGGCGTTGGCGACGAGAATGTCCAGGCGGCCCATCCGCGCTGCCGCCTCGCGCACCATCGCGCGCACCTGCGCGTCTTCCCCGAGTTCGGCCTTGATAGCGATCGCTTCGGGCGAAAACTCGCGCAACTCGCTCAAGGCTTCTGCGGCGCTCCGTTCGTCGCGGCGGTAATTGATCGCGACCTTCGCGCCGTTCTTCGCAAGCATCGTGGCGACAACCCGGCCGAGCCCGCGCGTGCCGCCGGTCACAAGAGCGGTCTTGCCTGTGAGTTCGAACATGGCGCGCAGATTAGCATGACGCATGGAGGCTGGCTAAAATCCTCCGGGCCCAGACCTTAGGGGCAAGCCTGACGCCCCGAACGACACCACACAGGGGGTTCTCACGATGCCGGCCGCAAAAGATCCTCCGCCGCAGCAGGGGTCCATCACCGAGCGCGAAGTTGCCGCTTATTGGGATCAAAATGCGGATTCGTGGAGTCCGCGGGTGCGCGGGGGTATAGACGT
>JAKAVX010000050.1 GCA_021827465.1 Deltaproteobacteria bacterium
CGCTTCGCGAGCGCAACTACCGAAAGCCGGTGCTCCTGATTCACAACACCGGCGGGATGGCGTCGCTGGAATCGACCCACGCGCTGCAAACGATACATTCGGGCCCGGTCGCGGGACTCGGCGCGGCGCAGCGTATCGCGCAGGAGCACTCGTTCCCGGTCGTCGTCGCCACCGACATGGGCGGCACGTCGTTCGACGTGGGAATCGCGCAGCAGCAGGGAAGCTGGCTGTACGACTTCAACCCCATAATCGACCGATGGCTGGTCTCGACGCCGATGGTTTACCTGCGCACGCTCGGCGCGGGCGGAGGTTCGATCGCGCGCTACGATCGCCTGTGGCGCACGGTGCAGGTCGGCCCCGATTCCGCGGGCTCCGAGCCGGGACCGGCATGCTACGGACGCGGCGGCATGGAACCGACGGTCAGCGACGCGGACCTGGTGCTCGGCTACCTTTCGCCTGAATACTACGCGGGCGGCTCGTTGCAGCTCGATCAGAGCCTGGCAGAGCTGGTGATCGAGGAAAACCTGGTCTCCCAACTGGGAGGGTCGGTCGTCGACGCGGCGCTGCTCATCAAGCAGAAGGTCGATCGCAACATGGCCGACGCGGTATTCATGGAGGTTGCGACGCGCGGCTTCGATCCGCGCAAAATCGTGCTTATCTCCTACGGCGGCGCGGGTCCGGTGCACTGCTGCGGATTCGCGACCGCGCTCGGAGTCGACCGCGTGATGGTGCCGCCGTTCAGCGCGGTGTTTTCGGCTTTCGGCGCGGCGAACCTGCGCCAGCTCCATCTCCACGAGCGCTCGGTCTATCTGACCGTCTACAACCCGCTCACGCGCGAGGTCACGCTCGATATCGCGGCGATAAACCGAATCTGCGACGAACTCGAAGCGCTGGGCGGCGACGACCTCGCGCGCCAGGGCTTCGATTCGAGCGTCATTCGCCATCAGGTCGAATTCGAAATGCGCTACGGCAATCAGCTCGTGCAGTTGAGCGTGCCGAGTCCGCTAGCGCGGCTACGCAACGTGGACGACGTGCTCGGGCTGATCGACGCCTTCCGCATCAACTATTCCGACCGCTTCGGCGAGAAGGCCGCCGCGCCCGAGGCGGGCGTCAAAATCGTTGCCGTGCGCGTGGTGTCGTGGGTTGTCGGCACCGCTGTGAAGCTCGATTCCGCAGAAACCTCGCGCGGCGCGACCCCGCGTCCCACGAGCGAACGCACCTGCTACTTCCTGAGCCATCCCAAGGGCGTTGCGACGCCGGTCTATCGCTGGAACACGCTGGGCGCGGCATCCGCCCTGCCCGGCCCGGCGATTATCGAGGCGCCGCACACCACCTACGTCGTCGAACCGGGATGGCGATTCGAAACCGACGCGTCCGGCGGAGCCTGGATGACGCGCGTCAAATGACAGCATTGAGCCAAGGGAGCGAAGCATCAATGGCTACCGCGGTTAAGAGCAAGCTTGAGCAGTTCCTCGACGAGACGGTCGTCTTCTACGGACCCGATCGCGAAATCCTCGGCGACCATCGCCTCGCCCCGCGCTCCGCTCTGGAAGAGCGCGCGATGGCGAAGCATCGCGATCCCCATACCACGAGCCTTTTGCGCAGCAAGCTCGAAGTGACGGCCGAAGAGGCCTTCTACCAGCTCGAACAGACGGGAGCCGCACCCGGCGCCAAGTGGGGCGATCTTATCGCCGGCATCTTCACCGCCGAGGGCGATCTTGCCGTCGCAAGCAGCGGCGGCGTGCTCCTGTTCTCGGTCGTATGCCAGCCCGTGCTGCGCTACGTGATGAAGTACTGGCGCAACGAACCGACCGTGGGCGTGCGGCCCGGCGACGTCTTCATGAGCACCGACCCGCGCTTCGGCAATATCCACACGCCCGACCAGAACATGTTCATCCCGGTCTTCACCGACGACGGGGAACTCGCGCTGTGGGTGATGGTTATCGTGCACGAGGGCGAGAACGGGTCGGTCGAGCCGGGCGGGATGCCGTCGGCGGCCGAATCGCCCTACATGGAAGGCATCAGGATGCCGCCGGTCAAGGTGGGCGAGAACTTCACCCTGCGCCGCGACGTGGTGACCTGGCTGCAGAACAGCGTGCGCGATCCGATGCTGCAGATCCAGGACATGAAGATACGGCTCAGCGCGTGCCTCAAGATAAAGGAGCGAATCGACGAGATCGCGCGCGAGTACTCGTGGGACGAGCTCGTCGCCGCGCTCAGATGGACGCTCGAGGACACCGAGGCCGAAGTGCGCCGGCGCCTGACCGCGTGGCCCGACGGAACCGTCCGCTCGGCGGTGTTCGCCGACAGCACGCTGCGCGAGAACGCGCTCATCAAGATCGCCGTCGAGGCGCGAAAGCGCGGCGACGAACTGGTGCTCGACTTCCGCGGCACCAGCCCGCAGTTCACCAACCGCTCCAACAACACCGTGCTCCACGCGCTCAAGGGGATGCTTGCGCAGGAGTTCCTGACCTTCGTGTGGCCCGACCTGCCGCGCAACCAGGCCGTGTTCGCCCCGATGCGCGTCGTAACCGATTACGGCTCGGCGCTCGACTGCACGCCCGAAGCTCCCAACGCGCAGAGCATGATGACCTTCTTTCCGGCCTTCACCGCGCTTCAGATGCTGGTGCCGAAGTTCATCTACGCGTGCAGCCGCCGGTACACGAAGATACTCAGTCCCTGGTACAACATGATCACCACTTTCATCTACGGTGGTATCAACCAGTACGGCGAGACGGTCGGCAATCTGTGCGCCGATCTGAACGGGATGAGCGGCGGCGCGCGCGAGGACGCCGACGGCGAGAACTCGATCTCCCCCATCTTCGCCGCGATGACCGATCTCGGCGAGCAGGAGCTGCTCGAAGAAGAAACGCCGATCGTCAAAATCGTGCCGCATCGCCTGATGACCGACAACTGCGGCTTCGGCAAGTTCCGCGGCGGCACCGGCTACCAGATGATCGCCACCGTGCGCCGCGCCGACGCCTTCGGATTCATGACCACCTGCGTCGGCTCCAAGTTTCCCTCGACCTACGGACTGTTCGGCGGATACGGCGCGCCGACCTATCCTCTCTGCAAGGTCAAGGGCGTGGACGCGTTCAAGAAGCTCAAGGATCTCCCCGAAGAGCGATGGACCGTCGCGAGCATCATGAACGAGCGTCCGTTCGAGGGCGCGCGCTACTCGACCCATCACATGGGCATGCAGTTCGAGATCGTGAAGCAGGGCGAGCTGTACATGATCGTCCAGGGCGCAGGCGGCGGATACGGCGACCCGCTGGAACGAGACCCCGACGCGATCGTCAAGGACCTCCGCGACGGTATCGTCTCGGAGTCCACCGCCCGGCGCATTTTCAAGATAGCGTTCGACGCCCGCACGCTCTCGGTCGACGCGAAGGAAACCGAAAAGCTCCGCAACGAGGAGCGCGAAGCGCGCAAGCGTCGCGCGCGTCCCTTCGACGAATTCGTCAAGGACTGGGTCAGGCCCGCTCCGCCCGAGGAACTTCCGTACTACGGCGCGTGGGACGACCGCGAGACTATCTACATGGGCGCGCCGGATCGGAAGGCGCCAAGAGGCCAGGCGCTGGGTGTCACGATGCCCGATCCGCGCGACGTGCGAATCGCGCAACTGGAAGATATGCTGCGCAAGGCTGGCATCAACATACAGGAGTAGGCGATAAGCGTATCGGCTCGCCCGCGCGAGCGGATTTCAGACCTCGATGCTGGAGATCGACAAGACGATTTGGGTCGGCCTCGTCCACGGCGTGGAAAGCGTTTCCGGCGCCGGCGCGGCGGTATGGCGCGATCCGGCGGCGGCGCGAAAGGCGCTCGGCGAACTGCTCGGAGTTCTGCCGGTGACTCACGGCGAGATCGATGTAGATGCCGTGCTGGGCGCCCGCGATGCCGACCGCGCCGAGGGATGGCGCGCGATGCTCGAGGGGAAATCCGAGGCCTCGATGAGCGAGCTGGCGCTTGCGCTGAATGACGCGTTTCGCGCGCCGAGAGTATGGGGTGTCGCCCTGCCCTGCCCCGGCTCGCTCGCCGCGGCGCTCGGCGACGCTTCGGAGCGCGCGGCGCTCAAGATCGGGATGCAGATGGCGGCGCGGCTCAAATTGTTCCGTGACGCCGGCGCCTCGTTCCTCACGATCGACCTCGCGAACTCGAACTTCGCCGGCGAGGAACGCGCGCTCAAGCCGGTGCTTCGCAACGCCGAGATGTACGGATGGAAACGCGCGCTATGCGTGCCGGCGCTCGCCGACACGGCGGCGACCGAGAGCGTCGCCGACGCGGTTCTCGCGCTTCGCGCCGAAGCAAGCGAACTTGACGCGCGATGGCTGCAAGGATCGGCGATCGGCGGGGGCCTCGGCGAAACAATCTGGAGCGGGGAGCCGCTCGCCCCGCGCCAGTCGGCGCGGTTTCTTCTGTTCGGGCGGATACCGGCGGGGACGCCGGCGCACGCGATCGTGGACGCGGCCCGAATGATTTCCGCCTGGGCCGCGTGATTGCGCAAGGGATTGTCCGCCGGTTAGCCCGCCCCGACGCAAGCACGCGAAGTTCACAGTTGAGAGTTAACCCCTATCCACTTCAGGCATGGTGTGAGTCGAGCGATGCTAGAGCTTCCGAAGAATCGTTGGACGGTGACCGAGGTCATCCGTGAGCAGGCAAAACGTTACGGAGATCGCGAGTTTCTGCGTCACGAGGACGGCTCCACGCTCTCGTTCGCGGACCTCGAACATCGTTGCGCCGCGCTCGCCTCGGGCCTGGCTCGCCTCGGAGTGAAGCAGGGAGACCGGGTTCTCGCGTTCCTGTTCAATCATCCGAGCATGCTGCTCGTGTTGGCCGCGGCGAACCGCCTCGGCGCGATCTTCGTTCCGATCAACACCGAACTAAAGGGCGCATTTTTGGAGCATCAGGTGCGCAACAGCTCCGCGCGCGTGGTGGTCGCCGACGGCGCGCTTCTGCCGGTGCTCGCCGCGATAAACCTTGACGCCTGCTCGGTCGAGACCGTGCTCACCGTCGGTCCGGTCGAAGCCGGGCACGCCGCCGCGTTCGGCAGGCGCGCGGTTCTGCCGCTCGACAGCGCGTTCGAGGACGCCGCGGCTTCGACGCCGGCGGTCGAGCCCACGCCGCGCGACATCTCAACCGTTATTTACACCTCGGGAACCACCGGCCCGTCAAAGGGCGTCCTGATGCCGCATGCGCACTGCTACCTGCTCGGGCGCAACCTCGCGCGAGTGCTCGAACTCACCGAGGACGACATCTACTACGTGTGCATGCCGCTGTTTCACACCAACGCGCTGTTCATGCAGGTGTTCGGAAGCCTGCTGGCGGGCACGCGGGTGGCGCTGGTCACGCGCTTCAGCGCCTCGCGATGGCTCGACGACGTTCGGCGTTCCCGCGCGACGGTCACCAACGCGCTCGGCGTGATGCCGGAGTTCATCTATCGCCAGCCGCCGACGCCGCATGACAGCGACAATTCGCTGCGCATGATGATGGCGGTGCCGATCGCGAAGGAATGGGGCGCGGACTTCGAGTCGCGTTTCGGAGTCAGCTTCGTCCAGGGCTTCGGCCTCACGGAAAGCAATATCCTCTGCTACACCTCGGCGGATGAGCGGCTCGAGCCGGGATGCTGCGGGCGCGTGCTCGACGAATGGTTCGAGGTGAAAATCGTCAATCCCGAAACCGACGAGGAAGTCCCGACCGGCGAGACCGGCGAGATTGTCGTCCGCCCGAAGCATCCGTGGTGCTTCATGGCGGGATACCTCGACATGCCCGAGCGCACCGTCGAGGCGTGGCGCAACCTGTGGTTTCACACCGGCGACGCGGGCCGTTTCGACGAGCGCGGCCGGCTGTTCTTCATCGACAGGATCAAGGACTGTATCCGCCGGCGCGGCGAAAATATCTCCTCATATGAAGTGGAACAGGTGCTGAACACGCACGCCGCCGTGGCCGAGAGCGCGGTCGTCGGCGTGCCGTCGGCGGTTCCGGGCGGAGAGGAAGAGATAAAGGCGTATATCGTGGCGAAGCCCGGCGCCCAGCCAGCACCATCGGAACTGACCGGGTTCTGCGTGGACAGGATGCCGCGTTTTGCGGTTCCGCGTTATATCGAGTTCGTGAGCGAGCTTCCCAAGACCCAGACCGGCAAGGTCAAAAAACAGGAACTGCGCTCGCGCGGTATCACCGCCGAGACCTGGGACGGCGGAGAGACCCAGCGCCGGCGCTGACGGCGCACCAGGCTTCGGCCATCGGATCGATTTCGCGGCGTCGCGACGTTGCCCGAGCATCGAGGCAAGCCGCTTGATCCCCTCGTTACTTTCCCGCTCTCGCAGCGGCCCGTAGCCGAGCAGCGCGCGCGCCCGCCGCGGTTGTCGATACTCACGCTCGCGAAACGTCGGTCACCGAAGCGCCATCCCGATGGGCAACGTTACTGCAGCGGGATCGCGCTCTCATCGGGCAGCCACTGCTTGGAGCATACGGGGCAGGCACCCAACACCGGCTTGGAAAGATCAACCCTGACAAGAAAAAGAGGTCCGGTGCCGCCGATGTTCCAGGGTTGTGGAACGTAGTTCGGGGCCGCGAGCGCGTACATCAGATTGTGCGTGTTATCTACGACCTCCGTACCGGGATCGGCTACCATTTCGAGCTGAGTCGGCGTGCCATCCACGTCGCCTTTTGGAATTATCGCTCCGGCGACTGTGTACACCGACGCCGCATCGGCTTTGCTTGCGCCGCCCGGTTGGCCATTGTTGTCAAGCGCGCCCGCTACGCGCTTCGAAGGCATATGTATCAGCTTGAAATTCTGCCCGAACTCGTCCGCGACTGCGGCCTGATGGGTGGCGCAGTTGACCGCAGCCTGGCCGCCGGGACCTTCCCCAATCGGCGCCGCTTCGCCCAATCCCGGCACTTGCACATAGTCGGCGGTTGCTGGGTTCGATGAGGTATCGAGAGTTCCGAAGTTGAATGCCCAGCTCCGATCGGATCCGACTTCCTGGCTCAGGATCAGGATGTTCGTGTGGATATCGAACGCGTTCCCGTCGGTGATGCCGAACTCAACCGAAGGGAAGAAGAGAACCGGAGCCAGAGGAGACGAACCGGTGTCGATAATATCGTTCCCGCCGTCGTTCGAGGCGAACATGAGGCCGGTGTTCGAATTCAGGGAAATGGAGTCCAGGAAGGCCCGGAACGGAAAACTGCCGGCTGGGAAGTCCGACGGCCCGATTACGGAACTCGAATCCCATGTCGGCGGATCGGTCGAGGTATCGAGAACTCCGACGGTCTGGCTGCCGGCGACGATCGCCTTGTTGGTCTTGAAGTTCTCAAGAACGCCACCGCCGCCAGAGCTCGGGTTGCCAAGACCGGCGTTGTACGTCTCGGTCAGTCCGGTCGCCGCGACCGTGTTGGTCACCGACTGGGTTGAGGTATCGATCTCGTAAATCGTGATGGGGCCGCTGGTATGGCCCGAAGCTATTGAAGCCGCCTCCTCGACGATTGTTTTGTTGTTGGAATTGAAGGCGATTCCAACCGGGAGGTTGGAACCCGGCAGAGAGATAGTTTTGATGATCGGGGTCGACACGCCCCGCTTGAGGTTGACGACGTCCAGTTGAGCATTGCCGTTGGAGTCGAGTTTGAAAATCGGCACATACGCGATGTTATGCTTCGGGTCGATAAACAATTCAGACTGCCCCGCGCAGGAGCCTTGCGGAGGGATCGCGAAAAAGAAGTGGCCGTTATTGCTGTTTCCGCAAGCGCCGGCAAGGCAAAGCATCATCGCCGTCATGAGGCCGAAGATCATGCGGTTCAGCGTGTAAGAGATGTTTGTTCGATGTTCCGCTATGTGAGTATTCATCTCCGCCCCCTCGCTGCGTGCTTTTCCAAGGCGTCTTGTAGAGCGCGGGTTTCAATCTCCCCCTGATTAAATCGCCGGGCGCGGAAATCACAACGGAACAATGTGCAAATCGAGGGTACAAATGACCAATGGCGCGCGAGCGGTTCGGCGAACGCGAGTTTCGTAATGTCGCGCAGCGGGATGTCAGCGGAGAATGGCGAATCTCGCGGTGCGGGAGTGGCTACTCCCGGACGCGCCATGAAATCGGATGCTCCGGGTCCGGCTCGTAGATGCACGCGCGGCCGGTCCGAATCGTGATTGCGAACCGGCGCCCCAGTAAGGGATTGGCGCCGCGGATTCTCGCTATTGCGGCCTTGATTCCCTTGGTCACCATCACGCGCGAGCGCTCCACAGCCCGGCTTTCCTCGGAATGCGCGCGGCGCTTATCGGAGACGCTAGCGCGTCCCGTCGCTCTCGAGCCGTTGATTATCCGCGCGAGTTCGTCCGCGGGGATACGCTGACCCGGGCGAGCGAGCAGATACGCGACGTAGCGCAGCCCTTTGGTTCTTGCGAGCCGTATCAGCGAATCGTTGAACGAGATCGTGAAATAATCGCCTTCCCTGAAAAAGACGGCTTCCACGGTGCCGGGCGCGTCATCCGGCCGCTGCGTCTGAATGGCGCCAGCCAAGACGTCGGCGGATGGAACCGCGGATGTGGCGACGCCGCGTCGCTGCCGCATGGCTGTCGCGCGCTCGACCCAGCTCGGACCAACGAAGGTCTGATGAAGGCGCAGTCTTTCGCCTGTTTCGAGGCCTTCGTACAAAACCTTCTGAACGAGCGCGTGGCAGAAGCGATAAGCCGCGGGCGTACCTGCGAGCCTTGCCACGATCCCTGCATTCACCGCGGCGTCAAGGATGCGCAGCAGCTGCTCGTTAGGCAGTTCGCACGCTCGCTGCACCGGTGCCAATTCGAAGCGGCTTCCGATAACTGCGGCGACGGACAGTACGCGCCTGGCATGCGGAGGCAGAAGAGCGATCCTGCCGCGAATCGAAGTACGCACGCTATCAGGAATCGTAAGCTCCCAGCGTGCGTTTCGATTCGCCTGCGTGAGATCGCCATGCGCCATCAGGGCACGGACAACCTCGCTGAGGAAAAATGGATTGCCCGCGGTTCTCCGATGGAGCGTGCCGGCCAGAGCCGGACTCGGAATATGTCCCGAGCTGCTCTCGACGAACTGTGCGACCTCGTCCTCGCTAAGGCCCTTGAGAGACAATTGCCGCGCGGAGCGCAGCAGATCGCCTGCCACTTTAGCGAACCGGGGCGATTGCTGAATCTTGCCGTCGCGGCAGGTGATAATCATCATGAGCGGCGCATCGCGCAGCTCTCTCGCAATGAACTGGACCATCGACCATGCCGCCTGTCCGGAGCAATGGAGATCGTCCAGCACGACCAGTAGCGGCTCCGACCGCGCAGAGTTCCTGAGTAGCGCGGCGAATGAATCGAACAGCCGAAAGCGAGCCCGGTCACCCTCGGTCTCGTGTCTTGCGACACCGTCCGGCGACTGCACGCCAATGAGTCTCGCAAGGTCGTGAGCGCCCGCGCCGAGGGTCGAGAGTATGGCACCGGGACCGGATTGATCGATTAGAGCGCGGGCTACCTGAATTAGCGTCCAATGCGCGGGCGCTCCATTACCCTCCCAGCACCAACCCCATACTACGCGGGTGCCGCGAGTTTCGGCGTGCGAGGCGACCTCGTTGGCGATCCGAGTCTTGCCGATGCCGGCCTCACCCGCGAGCAGAAAAAACTGGGTGTGGCCCGCGAGTGCGTTGTCGAGGCCGGCAAGCAATTCGGCCATCTCATAGCGACGCCCTACAAAATCTGACTGTCGGAACTGAATGTCCGATGACGCGCTGACCGCCATCTCGGTATCCCCCGAACCGGATGGGCTGCGATAGCCAAAGATTACGCGCCCAAGGCTGTGGCAAGCATAATTTTGCGCGCGGTATAAAGATAGAAGCATACCGACGCCTAGTCGGACGCTTAATGCGCATCACACGCGCACCGGCGCGCGGGCTACTTTCGCCCTTTGTCGCTGTCTCGTCGAGTTCACGGATACCGGGCGCAAGGCCGACACGGGTTGCAATCGAAGCGCTTTCTAAGGTGATTCGAGTGGCATAATCTCGGGCGGCGCCGCTCTCGAATTTCAGGCAAGGACTGTTTTACTCTATCGGCAACATGACAACTGGAATGGAAGTGACCCCTGTCCGGCCCAACCACCGCTTCGACGAGGCGAGCCTCGAGCGCTATCTGAGCGAGCGGATGAAAGACTTTCGCGGACCGCTGAAAGTCGGGCAATTCGTCACGGGACAATCGAACCCGACCTTCATGCTCGAGACTCCGGGGGCGCGCTACGTGATGCGCAAGAAACCGCCCAGATCGG
>JAKAVX010000051.1 GCA_021827465.1 Deltaproteobacteria bacterium
CTCGGGCAAGACGATGCTCGCCAAGCGGCTGCCGACCATCCTGCCCGCGATGACCTTCGACGAGGCGATCGAGACGACCAAGGTGCACTCGGTGATGGGCCTGCTCGACGGGCGCGCGCTGATCGCGACCCGGCCGTTCCGCTCGCCCCATCATACGATTTCCGACGCGGGCCTTATCGGCGGAGGGCCGGTGCCGCGTCCCGGCGAGGTCAGCCTGGCCCATCACGGAGTCCTGTTCCTCGACGAGTTGCCCGAGTTTCGCAAGAACGTGCTCGAAGTACTGCGCCAGCCGCTCGAAGACGCCCGGATAACCATCTCGCGCGTGATGGGCACGATCACCTTCCCGGCTTCCGTGATGCTGATAGCCGCGATGAATCCGTGCCCGTGCGGCTTTTACGGCGACATCTCGCACGAGTGCACCTGCTCACCGCTTGCGATCCAGCGCTATCGCTCGCGTATCTCGGGACCACTGCTTGACCGTATCGACATCCATATCGAGGTTCCCGCCGTCAAGTACAAGGAACTGACCGACCGCAGCGCCGGCGAGCCGTCGGGCAGTATCCGCGAGCGTGTGAACCGCGCGCGCGATATCCAGCTCAGGCGGTTCGCCCGGTTGTCATTCTTCTGCAACGCGCAGATGGGAGCGCGCGAGATGCGCGCGCATTGCCAGGTCGAATCGTCCGGCGAGCGCCTGCTCGAACTTGCGATCAATCGCCTCGGGCTGAGCGCCCGCGCCTACACCAGGATTCTCAAGGTCGCACGCACCATCGCCGACCTCGACGAATCCACCGATATCCAGGCGCATCATATCAGCGAAGCGATCCAGTACCGTTCGCTCGACCGCACCGCGCTCTGACAACGACGTCGCTTGTAGGCTGACCATGCTGTTCTTTTCGCCAGTCGCGTGTGATTGCGCGTGACTCGGCATGAGCGTATCTACTGTTTCGTATAAGCCAATCTATCCCGTCAGGCCTCGTGTAGTCGGAAAGAAGGCGACTTTCCAAGGGGAACTCACGATGGGTGGTATGGGAAGAATGCTGGTGTTCATCCTGCTCGGCTCGGCGTTAACCGTCGCGGCATTGATGCTCGCCCAGATGCTGAACGGCGGCTAGCGAAATCGCCGGCAGGGATACCGGCCATGTCGGCCGGTGCGCGACGCATGGTCCGAGCTCCGCGGACTCTCGCCAGGGAATTGTGTGCCCCGAGGCTGGCAGCTTCGTGCGGGATCCCGCGGCCCCGGTTGAGCCACGTCTCCGGCTGGCGACTTCTTTGACAAAAGAGCAGATTCGATGGTAGGCGAGCGACAGTCCTCGCGCGACTCTGAATCGCCCGGATTACGAGGAGGCTTGCGGCCATGAGCGACTATGTAAGGTATATCGACAAAACCCGCGAGTATTACCTTGCCGAGGGTTACAAGACCCCGTACAAGTGGGCGCATTTCGAGGATGTCCCGTTTGCCCGCCTCAAAAAGCCGCTTGCCCAATGCCGCGTCGGGCTGGTGACCACCAGCGATATCGCGGTCAAGGACGAAACCGGCAACCGCGAAGGTCATGACACCGCAACCTTGATTGGCAACGTTTACTCGATTCCCTTCGATACTCCGACCGAGCGGCTCTTCAGCCGCAACGAACATTACGATCGCTACACAACGACGCTCGAGGACGTGAACAGCTACTGTCCCGTGACGCGGCTGCGGGAGTTCGCCGCCGACGGACGAATCGGCAGCGTCGCTCCGCGCTTTCACGGGGTCTACACCTCCTACAGCCAGCGAGTGACGATGGAGCGTGACGCGCCCGAGGTGCTCAAGCGCTGCCGCGAGGACGGCGTCGACGTAGTCCTGCTGACCCCTGTCTGACCCGTCTGTCACCAGACCGTGAGTCTGGTCGCACGCCATCTCGAAGCAAACGGCATCCCGACGGTGGTTTTCGCAACCGCTCGCGACATCGTTGAGTACGTGGGGGTCCCGCGTTTCGTTTTCACCGATTTCCCGCTCGGCAACCCATGCGGCAAACCCTTCGACCTCGCGATGCAGCGCGAAATAATCGAGGCGGGCCTGCGCCTGCTCGAAAGCGCCGACGCCCCCGCGCCGACCGTGATCGCGCCTTACGTATGGGGCGAAGACGACAGCTGGAAGCGGCTGATCTTCACCAAGGAGCGGCCGTTCCTCGAAGGCGAAGCCTACGAGCATTGGATTCAGGCCAAGCAGAAATACCGGGAACTCAAACGGGAAAACAAAATTTGAATCGGAGCAGGAATAAAAGCCCTCGCCGGAAGATGAAGGAGACCGCGCTCGATGCCTCGTAATGTGGTCGTTTACTCGACCCCGCTTTGCGCGCCCTGTGAACGGCTCAAGGCCTACCTGCGCGGCAAGGGCGTGGCGTTCACCGTCAGGGACGTGATGGTCGACGAGGAAGCCGCAATGTTTCTGGAGAGCCGCAACATCCGGTCCACTCCGGTACTCGCTATCGACGACGAAATTATCGTCGGATTCGACCCTGAGCGAATCGCCCAGGTGCTTGAAACGGGCTGAAAAGACCGCGCCGTCGCGATCGGCCTTGTTCGACGAGCCGGCAATAGCGGCGAAAGTCGCGCCTTCAAGGTTGCGCACGCTTCGCCAAGCCTGAGAAACTGGTGTCTCTCCGTCCGTTCGCGCTCCAACCTGCGCGGGCTCAGCCACCCGGATAGAAAGGACAGTCGCGTTGGCAGAAGCAAAGCTCGGTCCGGTCGAGGAAATCAACCGGATTCTTAGAGAAAACCGCGTTTCCGAATATCGCTCGCCGAATCTCGGGCTTGGGATGCGCCCGCTAGAGTTCACGCCGGGAAGCGCGCGATGGGCCTGGGAAAACCAGCCGCCCGCCGTGCTCAACCCGTTTGGAACACTCCAAGGCGGCTATCTCGCGCTCTTTATCGACGAAATGCTCTCGACGGCTATCGGCTCGGTGCTTGAAGCCGGGGAATGGGCGGTCACGGCGGAAGTGAAGATTTCGTACCTGAGGGCGCTTAGGCCGGGTCCACTCTCCGGCATGGCGCGAGTCGTGCGCAGGACCCGCTCGCTCGCCTTCATGGAGGCGTCGCTGACCATCGCAGACGGAGCGTTGGCCACGATGGCGAGCTCGACCTGGGCGATATCGAAGGCATGAGGCCGCATTGCGGGGCCGATCGTCCAGCCGCGAGACGGGCTTGACCGGCTGTCGGCAAGGCTCGGGCGACCCTCTCGCGACAACCTCCGCCAGACGTTATGATATTATTTACGCAGGGCAGAACGGCGCCTTCTCGCGATTGACACAGTTGGCGGCGTAACCTAGCCTTTGTGCTTCGCTAAAAAGCACTTTACCCTGTAACTGATTCCAGATTCACCGACTATCAGCCTCTAACCCCATGTTCGACACGCTGAGCGACCGCCTCGAAGGAGTCTTCAAGAAACTCCGGGGTCACGGGCGTATCACCGAAAGCAATATCGATGATGCGCTGCGCGAGGTCCGCCTTGCGCTGCTCGAAGCCGACGTCAATATCAAGGTCGTCCGCGACTTCGTCGAGCACGTCAAGCGAAAGGCGCTCGGCCAGGAAGTCCTGCGCTCGCTCACGCCCGAGCAGCACCTGATCAAGTTCGTCGCCGACGAACTTCGCGAGGTGATGGGCGGCGCGGCGCGGGAAATCGACCTCAAGGTCAAGCCTCCCGTCAAAATAATGGTGGTCGGGCTGCAGGGCTCCGGTAAAACCACTTCGGTCGCCAAGCTTGCGCGATGGCTCAAGGATGACCGCAAGCGCCATCCGATGCTCGTCTCGACCGACGTTCGCCGGCCCGCCGCGATGGAACAGTTGCGGATACTCGGCGGTCAGGTCGGCGTCCCGGTGCTCGACAGCCACGAGAACGAGGACCCGATCGAGATTGCGAGCCGGGCGCTCGCGCGCGCCGAGACTGCGGGCCACGACGCGGTCCTTATCGACACCGCCGGCCGGCTCCAGATCGACGAAGAGCTGATGGAAGATCTCGACCGGCTGAAGGCCGTGCTTCGGCCCCATCATATCGTCTTCGTTGCCGACGCGATGACCGGCCAGGAGGCCGCCAACGTCGCCGCCGGGTTCCATGAGCGGCTCGGCATCTCGGGCGTGATCCTGACCAAGCTCGACAGCGACGCGCGCGGCGGCGCTGCGCTATCGGTCAGGGCTGTCACCGGAGCGCCGATCCTGTTCGCCGGTATCGGCGAAAAGCTCGACGCCTTCGAGCCGTTCTATCCCGACCGCCTCGCTTCGCGGATTCTCGGGATGGGCGACGTGCTCACGCTTATCGAGAAGGCCCAGGCCAGCTTCGACCAGAAGCAGGCCAGGGAACTCGAACGCAAGTTCAAGAAGAACGAGTTCACGGTGACCGACTTCGCCGAGCAATTGAAGACGATTCGCAAGATGGGCTCACTCGGCGACCTGCTCGGCATGATTCCCGGGCTCAAGAAGGTTGCGGGACAGGTCGATTCCGAGGAAGCTCGCCGCGAACTCAAGCGTATCCAGGCGATTATCGACTCGATGACGCTGCAGGAGCGCGAAAACCATTTGATTCTCAACGGACGAAGGCGCACGCGTATCGCCACCGGCAGCGGCACCTCCGTCCAGGACGTAAACAAGTTCATCAAGCAGTTCGAGCAGACCCGCAAGATGATGAAAAAGCTGACCCGGATGGGTGCAGGCAGGGCGATGATGCGCGGACTGCATTTTGGAAGCTGATATAGCCGAGGGGAGATTCAGACAAAGATGCTCGTTATCCGGTTGCGGCGTCACGGTAGCCGAAAGAAGCCATTTTTCAGAATCGTTGTCACCGATTCGCGTTCGCCCCGCGACGGACGCTTCGTTGCCCAGATCGGGACTTACGACCCGGCCTTCAACCCGCCCAAGGTCAATCTCGAACGCGACCAGGTGGATCACTGGCTCAAAGCCGGGGCTCAGCCTAGCGATACGGTTCGCAAACTTATAAGTGAGGCTCAAAGCGCGCCCGCAAGCTCATGACGAGTTCCGCAACATGGAGCCGAACATGAAAGAGCTAGTCCGGTATCTGGCACAGCAGTTGGTCAACAATCCGGACGCGGTTGAGGTTAAGGAAACGCAGGGCGACACCGCCTCGGTGTTGGAACTGCGGGTGGCGAAGGAGGACCTGGGCCGCGTAATCGGCAAGCAGGGGCGTACCGCGAAATCGATTCGCACCATTCTCAACGCGGTCGCCTCGCGCACCAACCGCAAGGTCGTCCTCGAGATCATCGAGGAAAAATAGCCCGGCCGAGCGCCGCTCGCGGCCGACCGGCGCCATCGATTAACGCCGCGAGGCTGGCGAAGTGCAATTCGACTCTGGAAATCCTCCAAAGAGTCCCGCTGAAAAACTAATCCCGATTGGCCGCCTGACCGGTACCCACGGACTGAAGGGCGCGCTGAGGCTTCGGACCGAGGGCGACGACCTCGAAACCCTTCGTTCGCTCGAGCGCGTTTTCGTCCAGTTGAATGACGCCCCAGCGAAGGAATGTCGCGTGCTCGCAATCACCTCGCTCGGGCGCAACACGATGCGCCTTCTGCTCGAAGGTATCGGCGCCTTAGAGCAGGCCGAAGCGCTCAAGGGAGCCACGGTGATGGCGGCCGAGAGCGACCTGCCGGCACCCGCCGAGAACGAGTTCTACTATTACCAGGCGATCGGATGCGACGTCATGCTCACCGACGGGCGCGTTATCGGCAAGGTCGAGGAGATTTTCTCGACCGGGGCCAACGACGTGCTGGTGGTGCGCGGCGAAGGCAAGGAAGTCCTCGTTCCGGTGATCGCCGACATCGTCAAGATGGTCGATCTCGACGCGCGCCGGGTCACGATCGAGGCGGTTCCCGGCCTGCTCGACTAGCTTCCGTTCCCGCTGCGGATTCCGCGCGTCGGGGCGCTGGTCGAGCCGCGAGCACGCCGGTAAAGTTTAGGTCCGCCGACGGGCGCAGGTTTGGCACGCGATGGCTTCGATGGAGTTTCACGTAATCACGCTGTTTCCCGAGATGTTCGAATCGCCGTTCCGGGGCGGGATGGTCGGCCGGGCGATCGAACAGGGAATAATCGCGCTTAAGACCCATGCGCTTCGTCCCTATGGGCTTGGCAATTACAAGCAAGTCGATGACACGCCGTACGGCGGCGGAAGCGGGATGGTGATGCGGCCGGAGCCGCTTGCCGCGGCGATCGACGCCGTGATGGACGCTCATCCGGGGCTATGGCGCATGATGCTCACGCCGCAGGGCGAGCTTCTCGACCAACCCAGGGTGCGCGAACTCTCCGCGCGAAAGCCGGGCCTGCTGCTTATCGCGGGACGCTACGAAGGCGTGGACGAGCGCATCCGCTCCATGGTCGATCAGGAGATTTCGATCGGCGACTACGTGCTCTCGGGCGGCGAGATCCCGGCGATGGTGATAATCGAGGCGGTGGCGCGGCTGGTTCCCGGCGTGCTCGGAAATCCCGAATCGCTCGCCGAGGAATCGTTCAGCGCAGACCTGCTCGAATATCCGCAGTACACGCGACCCGAGACGTTTCGCGGGATGAAGGTGCCGGACATCCTGCTGAGCGGCGACCATCAGAAGATTCGCGCCTGGCGCGAAGCCGAAGCGAGGAAGCGCACCGCCGAGCGCCGCCCCGACCTCCTGATTCGTCCGAAACGCTGAGCGTGGCCCAACTCTTCGCATCGCTTATCCATTATCCGGTGCTCGACCGCCGCGGCCGTATCGTCACGTCCGCGATAACCAGCCTCGATCTCCACGACCTCGCGCGCTCGGCCCGCACCTTCGATCTGAGCGCCGTCTTCATCGTGCATCCGATTCCCGAGCAGCGCGAATTCGCGCGGACGGTTATCGACCATTGGCGGACGGAGCCGTCGCGGAACTTCGACTCGCGAAGAATCGAGGCGCTGGAGATGCTCAGAATCGTTCCGGATCTCGATCAGGCTATCGCCGATGCAGGCCAGCTAAGCGCCGGCAGGCGTCCGCTGCTGGTCCATACCTCGGCGCGAACTTCGGGCGCGACCAGCGCGCGGGAGCTTCGAGCGAGCCTCGACGCGCCGGACGCGCCGCCCGCGATGCTTCTTTTCGGGACCGGGTTCGGGCTTGCGCCGGCGGTGATGGAACGTGCGGATATCGTGCTCGACGGGATTCGCGGCCCCGGCGATTACAACCATCTCTCGGTTCGCGCCGCCTTCGCGATTATCTTGGACCGGCTGCGCGGCGCATGAACGGCGCGTTTTGGCGCGAAAACGACGAAAGACAAGGATAAAACAAATGCCAAGTCTGATTGCGCAACCCACCGTCATCGAATCCGCAGGCAACAAGCCGAAATTGATCGAGGAGTTCGTGGGTCGGGTGAACACCGCATCCGAGGGTGTAAGCATAGCCCGGATGCGGAGCCCCGGCGGATGGGTCGAGCCGGGGCAAACCCCGGAGTTCGACGAATACACGATCGTCCTCAAGGGCTCGCTCCGGGTCGAAACCCGCGATGGCGTCATTGACGTCGGAGCGGGCCAGGCGGTCAAGGCTCCGCGCGGCGAATGGGTCCGCTACAGCACCCCCTCGGCGGGAGGCGCCGAATACGTGGCCGTATGTATCCCGGCGTTCTCTCCCGCCACGGTCCATCGCGACGAATAGCGCCGCCGATAGCGTCGATTGAAGCGTGTCGGCGCCGGGATGGCGTCGGGGACTCCGCTCGAAGGCGCCCGCGATGCGCGGGTAGCGGGCGGTTGAGTCGGACGGGCGATTCGGTTAGAGTTTCGGTTTCGCTACCCGAGGTTACTTTCCCCATGAACGGCGTCATCAAGAAGGTCGAGGAGCGCAATCTCCGTAACGATCACCCGCAATTTCGGGTGGGCGACACGGTTCGCGTTTACGTCAAGGTTGTCGAGGGCGAAAAGGAACGAATCCAGGCCTTCGAGGGCATCGTGATCAAGATAAACCGGGGCGGAAACCGCACCAACTTCACCGTCCGCAAGGTTTCCTACGGAGTCGGCGTAGAGAGAATCTTCCCACTCCATTCCGCGCGGATCGATCGAATCCAGGTGCTCGGGCACGGCAAGGTGCGGCGCGCGAGGCTTTATTACCTGCGCGGACGCGCCGGCAAGGCCGCCCGTCTCGAGAGCGTCTAGACGACCTCTTTCCTCGAGCGCGGCTCGAAACCCTTACCCGATTGATTTCCGGATCGGGCGGCGGCCGCCGAGGGCCGTCCCAATCCGGGACAGGGCGGCGTGCGGCGAGCCTATCCGCCGGCGGTCATGTGGATGCGGCCGTCGAAGTAGGCGCCCTCGCACACGGTAAGATTTTCCGCGCTGATATTGCCGAAAACGCGGGCATGAGGCCCGATATAGACTTTTCCCGACTCGGCAATATCGCCCCGCATCTCGCCCATCACGACCAGTTTTCGCGCCTGCACCCTTCCCTCGACCGTCGCCTCGTCGGCGATTACCACCAGGTCAAGGGACACGACCTCGCCGCGGAAGTACCCTTCTATCCGGACCGGCTCGTTGAAGATGAGCTTGCCGGCGACGGTTACACCGCGGCCGACCGCGACCCGCGTCCGTTCCTGCATCCAGTGCGCGGATGACGCGATATCGCCGCCCGTGGCCGTCTCGGCTGCACCCATCTCCGCGCCGGTTGAAGTTCTTTTGCGTTCGAGCAGAGGCATCGCCGAATAATCCGTTCAGTCGGGCGGAAAGACGTGGCAGGCGACGCCGTGGCCGCCGTGCCCGGTCTCGAGCGCCGGTTCCGTTCCCCGGCAAATATCCTTCGCATATGGGCATCGCGGATGGAAGGCGCACCCGGTTGGCGGCTCGACCGGACTCGGCACCTCGCCGGGCAGCTTGATCCGCTCGGCGCGCGCCTCGGGATTGACCGAGGGAATCGCCGAGAGCAGCGCCCGCGTATAGGGATGGCGCGGGTTCGAGTAAATCTCGTCGCGGCTCGCCATCTCCACGATCTTGCCGAGGTACATGATCGCGACGCGCTGGCTTATATGCTCGACCACGCGGAGGTCGTGCGCGATAAACAGGTACGTCAGGCGAAGCCGCTCCTGGAGGTCCTGCAGCAGGTTGATTATCTGTGCCTGGATCGAGACGTCGAGCGCCGAGACCGGCTCGTCGAGCACGAGGAAACGCGGATTCACCGCGAGCGCGCGCGCTATTCCGATTCGCTGGCGCTGCCCGCCCGAGAACTCGTGCGGATAGCGGTTCATCACCTCCGCGTCGAGCCCGACCAGTTCCAGCAGCTCGGCGATCCTGCGTTCCTTCTCCGCACCGCGCGCGAGGCGATGGATCTCGATTCCCTCGCCGACGATCGAGCGCACCCGCATCCGGGGGTTGAGCGAGGCGTAGGGATCCTGGAAGACGAGCTGCATCTCGCGCCTGAGCCCGCGCAATTCCTTGCGCGAGAGTGCGGCGAGATCCCGCCCGTCGAAGATGACGCGTCCGGCGGTCGGCTCGATAAGCTTGAGCAGCAGCCGCCCGAGCGTCGATTTGCCCGATCCCGATTCGCCGACCAGTCCCAGCGTCTCGCCCGGATAGATGTCGAGATTGACCGCGTTGACCGCCTTGACGGTGAGCCGATGGCGCCGCACGAATCCGCTCGCGCCCGCCTCGAACTCCTTGCTGAGCTTCTCGGCCCTGACCAGCGGCGCTCCCGCGGCAGGCATCGCGGCCGGACTATACGCGGATACAGGCGACATAATGGTTCGGCGCTTTCTCCTCGAGCGGCGGCTCGACCTCGGCGCATCCGGCGATCGCAATCGGGCATCGCGGATGAAACCGGCATCCGGGCGGCGGCCGGAGCGGGCTCGGGATGGTCCCGGGGATCGCCTGGAGGCGGCGATGGCGCGTGCCGTCGACGCCGGGGATCGATTCCAGCAGTCCCTTCGTATACGGATTCATCGGGCGGCGGAAAAGCTCGGCCGACGACGCCTGCTCCATCACGCGCGCCGCGTACAAGATCGTAACGTCGTCGGCGTACTCGGCGACGATTCCAAGGTCGTGGGTGACGAGAATTACCGCAAGGCCGAGGCGCGATTGAAGCTCGCGGATGAGGTCGAGTATCTGCGCCTGGATCGTCACGTCGAGCGCTGTGGTCGGCTCGTCGGCTATCAGCACGCGCGGATTGCACGACAGCGCCATCGCGATCATCACGCGCTGGCGCATCCCGCCGGAGAGCTGGTGCGGGTAGTCGTCGACCCTGCGCTCCGGGTCGGCGATTCCGACCATCCTGTGCAGCTCGCTAGTGCGTT
>JAKAVX010000052.1 GCA_021827465.1 Deltaproteobacteria bacterium
CGCCGCGGCGGGCACCAGGCCCGGAAATGCCGCCGCTGCGCTGAGCTGGTCGACGGAGCCGGCGTTGATCCCGCCGATGAGCGGATCGGCCAGGCGATCGACCACGCCGCGCCCGAGCCGTCCGCCCATATGGATCGGCGGCAACGGCCCGAACGCTGTTGAGCGCGTGCTGCGATACGGCGACGGATGGCATCCGATGCTGCGCGCGGCGGAACTGAAGACTGCGGTCGCCGAGCTCAAGGCGCGCGCGAGCCAGGCCGGCCGTCCCGAGCCCGAAATAATCGTCAGGCGCGGACTTCGGCTCGACGATACTTCCGCTGCGCGGGCCAGACTCGAAGAGGAGCGCGACGCGGGCGCAACCTGGTTCATCCTCGACCTCGGCCGCTATCCCGACGAAGTCGCGTTTCGCGCCGGCGCCGAGACTTTCATGGCGAAAGTGGCCCGCTGATGGCCTCGTGCGGGGTCATGCTGCGCCGATCCGGCATGCTTCGCCCGGTTTTGCCGAATTCCGCGGCGGCGTTGGACCGCTATCGCACCCGGGCTATTATGTTTTCCGCACTGTGGTGGAGATCGGCCCGTCCGTCGGAGCCGGCCAACGGTCACTTGGAATGAACGGCGCGATCAACCGGCGTGAACTCACTTACAAGGCGCTTGCGGGGCTGGCCGGCGGCGCGATCGGATGGATCCCCGTCGAGATCGCGAGCCACGGGCACGCGCTGACCCAGCAGTTGTCCACCACTGCCATTGTCGCCTCGTACATCTCGATGGCGATTCTTGGCGGATTGATCGGTGGGTTGATTCTCGCCTCCGACGAGCAGCGCCTCGAGCTGACGCCCCGGGTGCAGAACCGTTTCGTGACCGGCTTCGGTGTCTGCGCGGTCTTCGTCCTCGTCGCCAACTATTTCGCGAATCAGCTCTTCAGCGCGATCCTCGACTACGGTGGATGGAGCCTTGGACATCAAGGCTCGATCTTCCTCCTGGTGCTCGGCCGGATCATCTCGTGGCTGCTGCTGGGCGCGATGCTTGGCGCGGGAGTCGGCGTCGCGGGATTCTCCCAGGCGGACGTCCCGCGTTCGATGGTCAACGTGGCCAAGGGCGCGATCGGCGGCGCGGCGGGCGGCTTCGCCGGCGGACTCGTCTTCGATTTCGTAAATCAGCTAACCGGCGGCGGCCTTGTCTCGCGCCTGATCGGGCTGAGCCTCATCGGACTCGCGATCGGACTCGTAATCGGGCTGGTTCACGAGTTGACCAAGAGCGCATGGCTCACGGTCGAGGCCGGGCGTCTCAAGGGCCGCCAATACCGGCTTGAGGGCGCGATCTCCTCGATCGGCCGCGCCGAGGAAAATCGCGTCGGCCTGTTCGGCGATCCCTCGGTGCAGGCGCGTCACGCGGTAATCGAGCGCCACGGCGACGATTACGTGCTGCGCGGGCTCGCGGTGCAGGACGGCACGTTTCTCAACGGCGAGCGGGTCGAAAGCGCGCCAATCAAGGACGGCGACCGCATCGGGGTCGGCGCCTACGAACTGGGCTTCCATCTGCGCCAGGTTCCCGCGACCGCATCTCCCGCCTCGCGCATTCGCCCCGTCGTCGTGACGACCGCCCCCAGTGCTCAGGCCGCTTCGGGACCGTGCCTCATCGACGCCGCCGGAAATCGCTTTCCGCTTCGTTCCGGCGAGCCCACCCGTATCGGCCGCGCGCTCGACAACGACATCGTGATTTCCCACTCGTCGGTATCGCGCCATCACGCCAGCGTCGAACCGCGCGACGGCGCCTTCGATCTGCGCGATCTGGCGAGCCAGAACGGAACCTTCGTCGGCCGCGAGCGCGTCAGCGAAGCGCCGCTGCGCGACGGCGACACGGTCCGTCTCGGCGAGGCGGTTCTGACGTTCCGTGCCTGACGCCGATTTTTCAAGACCGCGCTTCTGCTCCCAATGCGGTCAGCCGGTTACCGTCGAAGGAGCGAGCTTCTGCAAGGATTGCGGCGCGCCGCTCGAGGCGACCGGCCCTATCGCGCGCGACTTCGGGATGCGCCCCGTGATCGCCTTCGCGCTTAGCATCATTCCGGGCCTCGGCCACGTCTACCAGCATCATCCGTGGCGGGGTATCGGATGGTTTTTCGGGGTGATAATAGCCTACGGCATAAGCAATCCGCTCGGTTTCCTGCTCCACCTGATATGCGCTGCCAACGCCGCGGTTTACGCTACAATGCGAACCGGGGGTGCGAAGCCGAATCCTGCACGCGGGACCGACCCGGCCGCGCCGGCCAACTTGAGGTTCTAGCACGGCCCGAAGGGCGCGCGATGCGGGCAAGTGGTCGATGATATCGCCCGACACCATAATCGGCGGACGCTACCGCGTGACCAAACCGCTTGGTGGCGGCGGGATGAAGCTTGTCTATCTCGCCGAGGATCTCCGCCTTGCCGCACGGCCATGCGCGCTCGCCGAGATGGTCGATACGTTCACCAGCCCCAACATGCAGAATCAGGCCGTCGCCGCCTTCCAGCGCGAGGCCGACATGCTCGCCCAACTCAGCAACGAGCACATCCCGCGCATCTTCGACCGCTTCTCCGACGCCAACCGCCACTACCTCGTGATGGAGTTCGTGGACGGGATCACGCTCGAACAGGCGCTCGCAAAAAACGGCGGCAGGCTCGACGAGACCCGGGTCATCGATATTGCGCTCCAGATTCTCGACACGCTCGAATACCTGCACAACCTGAAACCGCCCGTCATCTATCGCGATCTGAAGCCCTCGAACGTGATGCTTACGGCGTCGGGCCAGATCAAGCTTATCGATTTCGGTATCGCGCGGTTCTTCCAGCCGCACAGCAACGTCACGATGATCGGCACGCAGGGCTACGCGCCGCCCGAGCAGTATCGCGGACTCGCCGAGGTGCGCTCGGATCTCTACGCGCTCGGCGCCACGATGCATCATGCGCTGACCGGGCGCGACCCCGCCGCCGAGGCCCCGTTCAGCTTCCCGCCGACCCGCTCGCTGCTCCCCGGCATCGACGCCGCCCTCGGCGACCTGATCGATCAGTCGCTCGCCTACGACGTCGTCCATCGGATGGCCGACGCGACCGAGTTCAAGCATCGCCTCATCGAAATCAGGACGCGCCTTGCGACGGGAAACGGCCGTATCCGTCCGCCCGCGCGCACGCCCGGACAAAAGCCCCAGCTTCAACTCCCGCTCGGCGCCGCGATACCGGGCGCGCAGGTTTCCGCCTCGCAGGAGCCGACCGTGCTGATCGCGGGCGAGACCCAATGCGTCGCGTGCCGCCGGACTATCCCGGCCGACTCGCGCTTCTGCTCGTTCTGCGGAAGCGACGTTACGGCGTCGCTCGGCGCGCCCGCGGCGTCATCCAGTCCCGAGGCTGCAACCGTGATGCTCTCGAATCCGGCGCCGTCCGCCGGCGCCGCCGCTCGCGCGGGAGCGATCCATCGCGAATGGCGCGACCGGCCGAGCCGCAGTCACCCGATCACCTATATCGCGCTGGTCGCGATTGGACTGTTCCTCGCCGCCTTCGGCGTCACCACGATACTCGCCCATCTGCAACGGCCCGTGCCGCAGGCGACTCCGCCCGGGATGGGCACGGCGCCCTACCCGTACGTTCCCCCCGCCAACCCGCCGGCGGGATCCTCGTACGATACCCAGCGCGCGCAGCAATTCCGCCAGGCGCTCAACAGCGCCGGCCTGAACGCGGTCAAGTTCAGAATCCAGGGCAACACCGTGACGCTATGGGGCACGGTGCCGGACGAGTTCGCGCGGATGAAGGTCGAAACGATGGCCTTCATGCTGCCCGGGATCATCTATCTCGAAGATCACCTCACGGTTTCCGGCTCGCCGTTCGCCGGTCCGTAGCCGAGCCGCGTCGCGCCCCCGCGTCGCGAAACACGCGATTTGCCGGGATGCGCGATTTATGCTGAAAGAAGTCCCGCGATGCTGGTAGATTTGCACGTTCATACCCACCTGTCCGACGATTCCAGGACCACGCCCGAGAAGTACCTCGAGACGGCGGTGAAAACCGGCTCGGGCCTCGGCGCCATATGCTTCACCGAGCATCGCCGCTTCCCGACCGACGCCGAAACCGATCGCCTGTACGCGGAATTGACCGATCGCTACGGAATCCTGGTGATAAAGGGAATCGAGGCCGATACCGACCTCGGCCATCTGCTGCTCTTCGGCCTGACGCCCGCCGCGCTTCGCCATTTCGATCCGGCGCAGCGGATGCTCAAGAGCGCGCATCTGATCGATCTCGTTTACGGCGAGGGCGGCGTCGCAATCCCGTCGCATCCGTTTCGCGATTCCGGCTTCGGCGAGCGGCTCGAACAACTTACGGCGAAGCACGGAGCGGCGCTCGGCGCTATCGAGGTGTTGAACGGACAGAACTCGCCGCGCGAGAACGACCTTGCGGAGATCGCGGCGGAAAAATTCGGGCTTACCGCGCTCGGCGCGAGCGACGCGCATTTTCCGACCCCGCAATGGTTTCTCACCTGCGCGACGGAACTGGAGCGCGATATCAAGAGCGTCGCGGAACTATGCGCCGAAATCCGCGCCAGCCGCGCCAAACCGCACCGCTTCCGGGCCGCGACCTCCTAGCCGTGTCTTTCCTTCCTTCTCCCATTTTTCGACATGGGAGAGGGCCGAGGCCGAAGGTGCAGGCCGATTTTGAAGAATGAACGCGTTTGAAGCGCAGGCTTGAGTGATGCTCTCTGGAGTTATCCGCGGTCCGTTACCTGGGGCGGCGTACTGCCCGATGCGCCGGTAATCGCGTCCGTCGAGCGTTTCGCGCGACGGACGTTTTCAAGGGCACGAACACTTCAACTGTCGTGCCCTGCCCCGGCCGGGAACGGATGTCGAATACGCCCTTCACCAGCCGCACCCGCTCTTCCATGCTGACGAGGCCGAGCCTGCCGTTCTTGCGAACTTCCGCCACGTTGAACCCGCCGCCGCTGTCCTCGATATAAAGACTGACGCCTGCGGCCTTGCCTTGCAGCCGCACGCGGACGCTGGATGCTTCGGCATGCTTGCGGATGTTGAGAAGGCTTTCCTGCACGATTCGGTATAGACAAAGCGACACGTCATCGGGCAGCGAAGCCGGAGGTTTTTCGCATCTGAGGCTTGCCGGGATTCCCGCATACTCCGAGAACTTGCGGCATTCCTCCCTTAACGCGGCTTCCAGTCCAAGCTCGTGCAGAATCACCGGATGGAGCCGGCGCGACGCGTCGTGCATCTGCTCCGCGAGCCATCCGATCTTCCTGCCGAGTTCCGCAAGGCGCTCCTTGAGCGGACCAGTGGCGTCCGAGGATGTCCGCAGAGCCGATACCTCCATCCCGAGCGCCGCCAGCTCCTGGCTGAAAACGTCGTGCAGCTCGCGCCCCAGTTCCCGATTCTCCATCTCCTGGGCGGAGAGCATCGCTCCCAGGTTTCGAAGCTGCCGTTCGGCCCTAAGGCGCTCGATAAATTGCGCGGCCTGATACGCGTAGAGATCGAACCGCTGCAAGTCGCCCTCGGATGGCCGATGGGGTCTGCGGAAATGCGTGGAAAACATTCCGATCGGCTGGCCGTCCTTGCCGAACAGCGGCGTGGATTGAACCGCGCGGTAGCCCGCCGACGCCACGACGCTACGATGCGGCGCGTGATCCTCGTCGGCATCCACATCCTCGATTATTATTCGCCGCCTGCTGCGCAGACTCCGGCCGCACGCCGAACTGTCGGCCGCTGAAACTTCGCGAAAGTGTTCCAGGAAATCCGGACCGAAACCGCGATACGCCACGATTTCCAGCACCTGCTTTTGCGGGTTCAACAACTGGATGTTGCCCATGTCGGCTCCCAGTAGAGCCATCCCGCCCTCGATTATTTCCTCCAGTCCCGCGACCAGGTCGTGTGACAGCCAAAGGCGGTCGCTCGCTTCGCGCAGGCGGGCGAGCGTGGAAGCCTCCAAGGCCAACCGGGCTTTTCGTTCCGCGTGCGCCCGTTCGGTCTTTTTGCGATTTTTCATCTGCGAGCCGAAGCCAATGCCGAGGTTTGCCTCATGTTTGTGGCGATGTAAACCGGCTGTCTATCGAAGGGAGCCGTCCTTGCGTGGGGAATGCTCCGAAGGCTCCGCCGATCGGGTCAATTCCATGGCGGGGACGCCGGAGCGATACGATCAGGGACGCAGGCAACGCTTCCTTGTGGGCCGTTGCTCCCCCCCATCCCGTGACGGATTTCACCGTATCTCAGCCAGATTCACGTTGCCAGTGCGCCGCGCCCCCCTTGCGCCGAGCGATAATTCCCCCGCAGCCTGAATGGCAACTCGCCAAGTCCGAGGCAAACCCTACGCTTCCCGCGCGCGGCTTAACCATCCGTTGACAGGGCAACGGACTTTCAGACGCGGGTGCGAGGCATCCGCCGATTTTCGGATCGTTGGGGGTTGCCAGGGTCAGAGGAGCTTGTCGTAATCAGCGTGGGAACCGATCCAGAACCACACGATCTCTCCGGGTTGCGCCATCACGCCGAGCGCGCGATACCCCAATCCTATTCTGACCGATTAGATCTCCGGCGAAGAATGTACGCGCTTGAAGCGGAGACTGGAGTGGTAAGGGTCCGTGGCGAATCGCCGATACGCCTGCTTGGCGAGTCGCCGGACGGGCTCCGGAAGGCCTCGCAAGGCGATCCAGAAATCGCGAGTGGCGTGCGACTTCAGAGCTTTTCCGGGTCCAATGGCCCGGCGCGCCCCGCACGGAAATCCTCAAGGGCGCGGGACGCCAGACGGCCAAGCTTGTCGCCGGAGCGGGCGAATGCGGTATCCCATCGACGCTCGTCCGACTCGATTGCTTCGAGCAGCCATCGCGCAAATTCGTCCTGCTCGCTTTCGGACATCTCTCGGGAAGCTTTGTCGAAAGCCTCTTTTAGAAGCTTGGTCACAAATCAGAACGTAGCCCGCTTTCTCAACAGAGAGAAGCACCCGTTCGGCCGCCGCCGACCCTTCGTCGAGCGAGCTTGGGACTCCCTATTTTTCGTCATCCTTCGACTGCGCTCGCTGACTCGCTTCGCTCAGGATGACGAAAAGAAGTCTAGATTCGATCCGTTCGCAGCGGGCGCGTTCATCCCAGAATCATCAGCGCTCTCAACGTCGGGTTATGACTGTCGCTTTTCTCCTCAAGTTCCCGCTTAAAGGACTCCATAGCGCTCTCGAAACTTTCGACAATAAACCCCGTCGGAATCACCAGCGTGCGGCTCCCGTGTATGTCCTCTACGTAGTGAGGGGACGAGCTGCAAGCGTATCCGTTGCCCAACTCTGGGTCTGGGTCGAGGGCGTGAAGCCAACCGGAACGGTAGTGTCGATAAAGGAACTCGCCATAGCGGCTCCTCTGTAGCCATGAGCCGGGAATTCCGGCCGCGCGGATGTCTGGATCGTCTAGCAAGACTTGGAGGCTTGGGTCTTGTGTCCAAGGGAGGACACCCGCCGGCACCCAAACAACCGGGGCGAGCAACTTGTGCAAGATAGAATGAAGTTCCTTTTGCTGCCGCGCTGGCCCCCCCGGACGATCATGCCTCGGCTTGTGCCCCGCCGCCTCTGCTCCCGCCCGGGCCAACAGATTCTGGTGGCTGCACTTAGCCCAAGGCTCTCCGGCGTGGGCGGCAAGAAACTCTCCGAAGCGCGACTCTGAATTGGCGAAGTGCCGTCCTGAGTTGAGTGCCCAGTACTTCGCCAAGGCGTCGATCTGCGCTGAAACTAAGATGTTCAGTTCGGGGTTGAAGCTGGCGGCAGGGTGGATCTTGACCGCAGGGTTGCGCGTATCAAGTTCCCTAAGGTTCGCGAGACGCTGGCCGAAGAATGTGAAAAATTCTCTTGTGCTGACCTGTTTCATAAGTCCTCCGGGACCGACTTGGCCAAAGAGCAACTCTAGCTAACTCCGGGCGGGACTTGGTTGTCGCCAGCCAAAAGTCTCCAACCGCTAGCGGCTCTGCGAAGGACGTCCCGACCCTACGCCGATGATGGTTGCGTGGCTTCGCCCTGGGCGAGCGCGCGGGAAAAGCGCCTTAGATCCGCTGACCTGCCGGCGGTCACCAGCACGTCGCCGACGTTGAGCGCGCGGTCCGGCGCGGGCGGAATGAATCCCGCCTCCGGATCTCCCGCGTCGCGCACCGCCAGCACCGAAATGCCGTAACGCGCGCGCGGATCGAGCTTGCGCAGCGTCGTCCCCTCCGCCTCGGGCGGCACCACCACCCGCGTGATCCTGTATCCCGTCGCCCAGAAGATGTTGCTGTCCTGGGTGCCCAGCGTCGAGAGCGACACGGTGACGCGGTTGAGCGCCTTGCCGATGTCGTGGCGCGTCACGATTCCGAGGAACCGTCCGCCATGCTGGCGCTCGGTGACCGGAAGCTCGTCGATTCCGTCGCGCTCCATCGTTTGCCCCGCCAAATCGAGGCTCGACTCCGGCATGATGGTTGGGTACTGGCGGTCGCACAGATCGAACGCGTTGACCAGCGGCGACAGTTCCTCGCGGCTGCCGAGCACTCCGACCAGCTCGCGCGTCACGATAACCCCGGCCAGCTCGCCCTCGTCGTCAACCACCGGAAGAATCCCCTGAGGGGTTTCGCCGGCTACGCGCAGCACGTCGGTAAGTTTCGCGCTGCCTGAAACCACCGTCACGTCCTTGGTCATCACGGAGCCGACCGGGATGTGGCTCAGCGCGATACGCTCCTGGTCCACGTGCAGCGTCTTGCCCTCGCGCGCGAGCTTGTAGGTGTCTATCGACTCCGGCTCGATCGCGCGCGAGACCGCAAGCGCCGCAATCGTGGCGATCATCGCGGGCAGCGCGACCGTGTAGTTCTGCGTCATCTCGAAGAGCAGGAACAGCGCGGTAAGCGGCGCATGCGTGGTTCCGGCCAGGAACGCGCCCAATGAGACCAGCGCGTAGGAGCCGCGCGGCCCGGTCAGATGCGGGATGATCGACGCGAACGCGCGCTGACACGCCCCACCCGCCATCGTGCCGATGAAGAAAATCGGGCCGAACACTCCTCCCGGCGCGCCGCATCCGAGCGACAGGCTGCTCGCCGTGAACTTCGCCATCGTCAGCGCAAACAGCAGTCCGAAGCCGAAGTCCCCCGCCAGCGCCCGGTTGATGATCGGATAGCCGTCGGAAAGATTCTGCGGCAGCGGAATCGCGATAAGGCCGACCGCCGCAAGTCCGATTGCAAGCCGCGCCCAATCCGGAACCTTGAGCCGGCGGAAGTAACTGGCCGTGCCGTAAAAGAACCGGATATAGGCGGCGCTCAGAAGCCCGACGCCGACACCCATCAGGCCGTAGGTGATCATCTCCCAGTAGCTCTTGAGCACGAACGGCGGAACGACGAATACCGCCTGGTTGCCGTGAATCGCGCGCGCGGTCACGACCGCGCTGGTGGTGGCGACGATCAGCAGCGTAAGGTTCGCGACCTCGGCGTGACCGAGCAGGACGATCTCCTGCGCGAACATCAGGCCGCCGATCGGCGCGTTGAAAGTGACCGCGATAGCAGCGCCTGCGCCGGCCGCGACCAGCACCTTGAGGCGCTCGGTCGTGAGCTTGCGCGCCTGCGCCACCATCGAGCCGATCGCGCCGCCTATTTGCGCGATCGGGCCTTCACGCCCGACCGACGCGCCGCATCCGAGCGAAAGCGCCGCGCCCATCGCCTTGACGAAGATCCATCGCCGCTTGATACGCGCGTTTCCCAGGTTCACCTGTTCGAGGAAGTTCGGAAATCCGTAGCCGAGCGCGTCGCCCGGAAAGAACCACGCGAGGACGAGCATCCCGATTCCGCCCGTCACCAGGACCATCGGAATAAAGATCAGGAAAAATCCGCCGCGCGGAATCCCGAGCGCCCGCCATTCCAGGTCGCGAAACACCCGCGAGAAGAAGTCGATCAGCAGGTTGAAGCCGAAATGGCCGAGCGCACTCAGCACTCCGACCACCACGGCGAGAAGAATCAATTGAACGTATTCGAACTGATCGGTGCGAAGGCCAAAATTGTA
>JAKAVX010000053.1 GCA_021827465.1 Deltaproteobacteria bacterium
CCTCGACCACTCGGGGACACGAAGTCTCAACTGCTTGAAAACACGAAGTCTCACCTGCTTGAAAAGCTGACTCAGTCGCGGGGGCGGACTGATACGTAGCGGTTGGCGCGCTCGTAGAATCGCCACTGCTTGGCCGCCCACGCTCCGGCGTAGTCCACGTTGATGCGCGCCGAGCGCAATCGCTTTGCCCTCTCCGGCATCCCCGGGTTCTGCGGGTTGTGGTTCATCGCAGGTACGTGATCTCCGAAAACTCGGCCAAATTATGGTGGAGTCCGTCGACTGATGATCCGCGCCGTCTTCACAAAACGGCACCTCTTCTAAACCCGCGCGCTATTCACTCGGTGGCGCAGTCCCGATTGTGCAGCTTTTCCGCAGCACCTCGGCCGATCTGTACAGCAGATGGCCAAGCAACAGGATAATATCTCCTCTTGCAGCTCGACCTACCTCCCTAACATAATACAAGGGTTAGGAGAAACGAGCCGGTTGGAAGATTTGAAGAGAGGATCGTTTTATGCCCGACGATGGCAAAAAATGCGATTTTCCCATATATCACGCTAACATTGTCACGAGCAACTTGAACGCGGATGAGATGACGATGGAACTGCGTTGGATTGCTCCACACCACAAGGATTGGATGAAAGCCGGGACCGGGGTCACACAAATTCCGCCTCCATCTGTAGAAGACGTGATGGCCACCGAACCGGTGGCTCGGGTTAGTTTGACTTTTAATGCGGTGCGGGCGTTAAAGCAGTACTTGGATCAAGCGTTCCCAGAAATCGAGAAGTCAAGAAACCCTTCGAGAGGCACAACATGACCCCAAACACAGCCAACGCTCTTACGGGGAAGATGTCCTGTCCCAAGTTCACGGCCTCGCTGGGATTCTCCAATGCGGCTGAATTGATGCAGTCCACGGGATCGCGCTTTGAGATCGACATGATCCCAGCATCACAAACCCACCCTAGCGTGTTCATACAGAAGGCTGTTGAGGAGGACGCGCCGCGAGACATTCTTGGCTACTGCATGCCCTGTCTGAGCGGAGTTCTCTCCGGCGCGGCCGTCGGAGTACAGCGAACAGCTTCGGCGCTTCTATCGAAGCATCGGAGCAGAGAAATGAGGTTTTACCATGAGCATCCCGAAGCATTTAGCGATCTGATTGGTCATTGGGTAGTGCTTGAAGGCGAAAGCATTGCCGCACAAGGGACCGATCCCGTCAGCGTCGTCTCGGAGGCTAGAAAGAAGGGGATACCGGTTCCCTTTATCTTCCGCGTCGAGCCGAAGCGCGGCAAGAGCGAAGGAACTATAGGACTCTAGGACGTGGTCTCCGTCGATTACGAGCTTCAAATTCCCTACATTGAGCATGCGGGCAGGCACATTCCTGGAATTGTCGTCGAGCTTCAAAATCCGACTGATCCGGATCAGCGCGTTGAGTTGCTCGCCGAGTTAGACTCCGGCGCGGAGTACTCGCTCTTCAGGGGCTCATTGGCTCCAGTACTAGGCCTCGAGCTTCTAGCGGGAAGCGTCTTCAAATTTAACGCCACGAACAGGTCTTCGATAGAGGCCCGAGTCCACCCTCTCATCATTGCCCACCCGGAGCTGGGCAGGTTTCGTATGGAATTGAGATTCAGCGTGCAGGACATCAGCCGCGATTTGCTGGGACGCGATTTTTTTGATTTGGTTCAAATCGGCTTCCGGGAGCATCATCGTCTAGTTTTTCTAACGCCAAGACCTTGACGCAGTCTGCTCGCTTCGCCGGGGCTTAGACGGCAGCTCGCCGCGACCGTCACGCTCAGGGCCGTCTTTAGCCTCAACGGTTTTCAACCCGCCCGATATCGCCCTTGTGACGGCGAAACCCCTAAATTTCACTGACACGCCGATACGAGTCGGATCCGAAGTCCGATGCTCTGTCCAGTTGAGCTACGGGCGCGCATGGTAAATTTCCTTAATGATTTAGCGGATTTATCGCTACTTTCGAAGCGACCGTTGAGGCCAATTTTGCGGTTGAGTCGGTCGAGTTGGGCATAAGTTGGGCATTCTGTGCACGACTTTCGTTCCTTCCGAGAGACTCCAGCCTGGCGACCACGTCGGAGCTAAGCCGCTGCGGATTGATGTACCTCCAGTAGTACCGGATGAGGGTCTGAAGGTCCTCGTGACCCATCTGTCGCTGCAGCCAGTCGAGCGGAGCACCCTGCTGAAGCATAAGCGTCGCGAACGTGTGTCGCGTCTGTTTAAGTGCGCGATACGGAACACCGGCCTGTTTCACGATTTTTGGCCAGACCCGGAAGCTGAAGTTGCGCACCTAGATCGGGCTTCCGACCCCGTTTGGAAAAACGAACTCACTCCCGAGCTCGAACCGTCCGGTTACCCAGCGTCGCTGTTCGAGCAGCGCGTTTCGGACTCGCGGCAGCATCTCGAGATCGCGGATACCTCTCCTGCTCTTCGGCGAACTCTCGCCATGTATGGTGAGGCTGCGGCGCACGGCGATCACGCCGCGGTCGAAGAACACGTTCGACCATCTGAGGCCGAACGCCTCTCCGCGACGCATGCCCGTGAAGAACAGAGTCTCCAAAAGTCGCCGCTCCCAGTCGGCAGGATCGTCTTCCGAAGCCGACTGCAGAATGCGCACGACTTCGTCCGCCGTGAACGGGCTCAGTTTCTCACCCGGAGCATCTTCAATCGCGCCCTCGTCGGCGAAGCTCTTGTCCACGTAGAACATTAGGTCCTGGCCGACGTAGAACATTAGGTCCTGGCCGACATGATCGAGGCGGCGTGCCAGCTTCAGAATCGCCCCGAGCTCACGCAACGCCATCATTTTGCGTCGCGCGCTTAGCGGGCGTCCCGCCTTCGTCGTCTTCGCGTTCAGTTCGAGTTTGAACGCATTGATGTCGCTGACCTTGATTTCACGAAGCAGCATCGTGGCGATTTTGGCCGGTTTGATGTGCGTGCGAAAGATGTCCGTGTACGAATGATGCGTCGAGCGCTTGATCCGGCTCGCGCGCCGCTCGACCAACCAAACCTTCTCCGCGAAGTCGCCGAGCGTGATCGCCTCATCGGTCTGTAAGCCGAGACGTTTGACTCGCGGGCTATCCGGAAAGCGCTTGGCGTAATCGAAAGTTCCCGTAGCGATTTCGCGCTCGATCGCTTTCTGGACCTGCTCTCTTGCGAGCGCACGATTCCCGCGATTGTCTTCGAGGCCCAGCGGCTCGCGAAACTTTCCGCTATGACCGGGCAGTTTGAACCCGATCCTCAGATATTTCTTGCCGTCTTTGGTTACGGTTTCGAGCCACGCCATCGGTTTCGCTCCTCGACTCTTCAGAGGGCGCCGTTTGGCCGTCGGACTGGTTTGAATTGGCGCTTGCGGAAGGTCGGCCAAGGATCAGCATCCGCCCATGCACCTCGAAAACGCCGTCTTCCTGGCCAATGTCACCGAACCGAATCCAGTTGTAAATGGTCTTGGGGCTCAGGTGCAGCTTCTTCGCCAGTTGCGGGACGGTCAGGTACTCGCTTTCGTTCTCGATCTGACTGTGTCGTTCGTCCTCTCTCGGCTGATCCTGGCGCAAACTCCTTGTGCTGATTCTTAAGCCTTCATTGCAACATCGCGCTTGTCCTCCACCACGCCGACAGCCGAGTCATCCGCAGCGCGTCGCCATCGTTCGTTTAAATCTCTCCGTACGCCAGTTCTGAGTCCTCCAAGGCAGGCTGCAGTTCCGGCAGCGTCAGCCCCCTGCCCATTAGTTCGCATAGGGCAGCCCACTCGTCGGACGAAAAGTTGAGCGTGATCCCGTTGCTGATGCGGCGAAAGTTGAACGCCCCGTCGCCTTTCCCCGTGTAGCCGAAAAACTCCCGGCCCCTCCACAATTGTTCGCCTGACGCGAGCGCCTTCAGCATCACGTCAAACTCGCGAATTACCGGGTACGGCTCCAGCGGATAGAGCACGCGGTGCGGCTCAAGTACGAGCAGCATGGAGAACTCGTTGGTCTCTTCCAGCGCGGTTGAAAGCCGGAAATTCCCGACGATTACCGGCGGCGGATGCGGTGGGCGCACGCCCGTGAGATCCCTGCGGCTGCCCTCTCGCACTGGCCGATTCTCGAGCAGATAATGGCCGCGAGCGGCGACCCGAAACAACGTCCGCATGTAGGGTCGCAGCGCTTCGTTCAATGGCTCTGCGCCTCTGAGGGCCTCGTCACGGAACACAACGCAGAGGTTGCGCCCAACACCGACGGGCAGGCGCGGGTGCGTTTCGTTCGCCCCCACTTGGCTGATCCGTTCGATCCAACGCCGCGACAATTTCAGGACGGCTTCCAGGTTCACCCCTCTGCCATCTGGATCGGGAAAGTCCCCCAAATTCCCAATGTAATAGTGATCGATCTCAAGAACGTTCTTTTCTCCGCCTCGGACGCCTAGAGCCGCGATAAACGCCTTCATCAAATCCGCATACGACTCGGCGCTCGGGAGCTGTGGGCCTCCAGTTGTGTGCTCGCAACCCTGTTGAATGTAATAGCCGAGCACCTGCCACTCGGGTCGCGAAAGGCTCAAACCCTGCTCCCATTTCCTGCGGATGTTAATCAGCGTTTCTATGGGCTTGGCCAGGAGGTCGGCGGCTTCGATTCTGTCGTCTCCGGCGCTCTCCAGAAATCGCTTTGCCACGTCCGAGATAGATACGGTCTCGCCGTTGGTCCGGCTGATGAGACGTTGTGCGGCCTCAAGGCGCCGGCGCATGGCGTCCGAGATCCGTACCGATAGGGTCTGCTGCTGGGCCTTCATGGCACAGGAGCTTTGCACACTCGGTTTGCGAATGCAATCGTCTAAATTGTATCGACACATTTTAACCAGCGAGTTCAAAACGACGGCGCCTCTGGCCTAGTGACCGGGGCGCGCGATCCGTGCGGCCAGTGCGGTGCGACCCAATCCCGTAGAGTCGTTTTTCTTGATCAGGTACGCTCGGGCGGTGGTCCCACCTGCCATGCGCGCCGGCCAGTCCCATCGCTCGACCAGCCAGCAGCAGATCGCCCGCCGCCTCATCAAGCCCGAAGAGGTCCTGCAAGGAACAATTCTGACACCGCCGCCGCGCATTCCGTGCTCCCGCCGCCTCATCAAGCCCGAAGAGGTCCTGCAAGGGCTGCGCTACGACGAACAGATCGTGCTTATCCAGAACGCTCCGCCGCTCCGCTGCGGGCGCGCCATCTACTTCCGCCGCCCCGATAAGCTGATGCGCGTCAAGGGCGGCACGGCCCGCGGGGCTAGGTCATGAGCGTGGTGGCGAAAACGACATGATCCTTACGACCATCTTGCTGACAGCTTTCACAGGCCTGCTGGTTGTCGTTGGCGGTTTGCAGGTGTGGTTGTTGTTCGGCACTTTGCGCGCGACTCGCAAGGCCGCTGACGCGGCTAAAATCAGCGCCGATGCACTGGTGGACAGCGATCGCGCTTAGCTCGCTTTTAGAGACCCGAAAGTTCTCGACTTAGAACCGATGCCCGTTGCTGGAACGCCCAAAATACCGAGCGTTAACTACCGGCTCCAAAACTCGGGCAAGAGTCCTGCTTGGCTGCTGCGCTGGAAGGCGCGATTCATAAAAATTAACTCCGAGAAGGAACTACCGACGGAGCCTCAATAACGAGAACCCTGGGAGTTTCCGAATGGACTGCCGATTGGACCGGGTGGTTTTCGGCCCGAATCCGTCGCGTTGGAGGGTGCGCTTAGCGAAGGAGAGTTCACGCAGGTGAAGAGTCCGGAGATATTTCTGATTTTTTACGCCTTCGCCGAATACAGGGATGTCTTCAAGCGCACGCATCAAACCCGCTTGTGCTTGGTTTGGAATGAGCCCTCAGCCTTCGACCATTATCGGGGTTTTCGTTACAGCCGGCCGCCCAACTATAACGAACAGGGGTAGAATCAGCGTGCGCGGCTGAATAGATCAGCCGCGCACGCGCATTTTACGTGGCGGCTCAATCTTGAGGCTTCACATTCAGGACGTAATGGCACGCGCGCTGCGCCTGGGCGGCGGCGTGAACGATGCGCTTGCGATCGCTGCGAAGGCGGGATAGCCAGCCCTGAATATAGGCAGCCGAGTTGTAGATCGAGCGGTTCTCGATGCCGGTGATTCAGCACAGATAGGCCGCGGTCGCCGTTCCGAACGGCGCTGCTTCGTGGATCGATTCGCGATCGAGCCGCTTCGGATGGCCCGTAGCGGCGTAGCTTGCGAAGCCCGTGCGAGCCACTCACGAGAGGTGACACCCAACTCAGGACGCCATCCCAGCGCGCTCGCCGGCAGCGCTTCAGCAACCGGCCAAGCGTTGAATTATAAAGTTCTTATGGTAGTTTAGCCTCTGAGGATAAGGTTCCTAAGTTCTCTATAAATGGACCCTCGTAAGAATCCTTACGCGCCTGGCGCCGGAACACCGCCGCCTGAACTGGCTGGCCGGGACGACCTGATCGAGCGCGCCGCGATCGCGCTCGACAGAATCCGGGCGGGCCGCGCCGCTCGAAGCCTGATTCTGCATGGTCTGCGAGGCGTCGGGAAGACCGTGCTTCTGAACCGGATAGAAACCGACGCCGAGGCCCGGGGCTTCGCCAGCGTGAAGGTCGAGGCCCCAGAGGAAAGGTCGTTGCCTGCGCTTCTGATACCGGTTCTCCGGGTGGCCCTGTTGCGTCTGGATCGAGGCAAGCGGATGCGGGCGAACCTGGCCAAAGCGGGAAGAGCGTTAGCGGGATTCGCGAAGGCTCTCAAGGTCAAATACAAGGACATTGAAGTCAGCACAGACTTTGAGCCGGAGCGCGGCCTTGCCGACAGCGGGGACCTGGACACGGATCTAACCGATCTGCTGGCTTCCGTCGGAAGGGCCGCTCATGAGTACCACACGGCCGTCGTGCTATTCGTCGATGAACTTCAGTACGTGCGCGAGGATCAACTCGCCTCTTTGATCAGGTCTCTGCACAGCGCCAGCCAGCGCCAACTCCCGATTACGATGCTTGCGGCGGGGTTACCGCAATTGATCGGTCAAATGGGGCGAGCGAAGTCATACGCGGAAAGGCTATTCGAATTCGTCGAGATCGATCGCTTGGACGATGAAGCGGCCAGCGCCGCTCTGTGCGTGCCGGCAGAAAAGGAGGGCGTCGCTTTTGCGCCGGAGGCGATAGCCGAAATTCTACGTCAGACGAAGGGCTATCCCTACTTTCTCCAAGAATGGGGAAGACATTCCTGGAATGTAGCGGACGCATCGCCGATTTCACGAGGTGACGCGCGGCGCGCGACGACCTTGGCTCTGGCGGAATTGGACGCCGGCTTCTTCCGCGTGCGCTTCGATCGGCTGACTCCCGCCGAGAAACGTTATCTGCGCGCGATGGCGGAACTCGGTCCTGGCCCGCACAGATCGGGCGATATCGCGGAACGCCTTGGCAAAGGCGTGACAAGCGTTGCGCCTGTGCGAAGCATGCTTGTCGCGAAAGGGATGATCTACAGTCCGGCCCACGGCGACACAGCGTTCACAGTTCCGCTCTTCGATGGTTTCATGAAGAGGATAATGCCGGAGCTACCGCGATGACCCGTAATTTGAGGTTAGAGCGGATTGATCGGCGCTCTACTCGGGGCTGTCACGCCGGCGTCCTTGCCACTGAAGCGGCGCGGTGATATCGCACGGCGGGAGGGGAAGTTCGGAAATGTCTGACGAGCCTGCCTATCGGTCGCTTGCGTCTTACCATCGATGCGCCGAGAGGATTCAAACGAAGTGGCCCACGTTCTTGGCCACGAGGGAAGATCGTCTCCGCCAGCGGGCGCGACATGGGATCGCAACGGAAAAAACCGCCGAGGCGATCCTCGAAGACCTGTTCACCCAGGTGCTCGACTGGCACCAAGGCGACCTCGACTACCAAGTGGAACATGCGGATATCGTGCTCACCCAGAACTTCATCAAGTATCTTATTATCGAAGCGAAGCGGCCCGGCGCTCTTGCGTGGCGGCGATCTGCGGTCGAAGCGGCGCTCGATCAGGCCCGTCGTTACGCGGACGAACAACGCGTTTCTCGTATCGCGGTGAGCGACGGCGTGATGTTCTACGCTGCCGATATCGAAAACGGAGCGCAGCACGACCGCCTGTTTGTGAGGCTCGATCGCCCCGAGCCTCCGCTTGCACTCTGGTGGCTCTCTGTTCACGGCATCTATCGCGCTCGTGAAGGAACCGAAGACCGCGCCCTCATCGAGGAATTGCCCACCGCGGCTGCGGTTGCGCTGCCGCAAGATGGTCCAGCCGAACTGCTGCATCCGAAGTACAAGTTGCCCGCCCGGTGCTTTGCCTACGTCGGCAATGCCGCTGCTCCCCACACCTGGAAGCTGCCGCACCTCGACGCTTCCGGCGCCGTTGACGAGAGGCGGTTACCCAAGGCAATTCAGGCCGTGCTCACGAATTATCGCGGAGTGAAGGTCGGCGGCATACCCGAACCGGCGATTTCCGATGTGCTGTCGAAACTCGCCCAGGCTGCCGAGCGTCTCGGCAGATTGCCGGGTCAAGGCGGCGTCGCTGCTGCGCCGGTATATGAGCAACTCGCCGAGGCGCTGAGTCAGCTTCGGCGGAGCGGATGATTCAGCCGGTTGTAGGGATGGCTTCGGTGCATATCCCCGCAGGTCCGAGCTGCTCCCTCTTTGCGACGTGCTGCATCACCGTATGGTGAAAGCTGCGGATTTGGTGAAACGGCGCCCGAGCGAAAGCTCGGGCGCCGCGCGAGCCTAGCCGGCGCAAGTACGGTTGAGAATGAAATCGACCGCACGCTGTGCCTGGGCTGCGGCGTGGATCAGAAGCTTGCGATCATCGCGGAGCTTCGTCAGCCATCCAGCCACATACGCGGCCTGGTTGGCGAGAACCGCGTTAGAGATTCCGGCTTCGGCGCATAGGTACGCCGCGCCCATCTCCGCAACCATTTCTTCGAATGAGTATACGGGCAAGCCAAACGGCGCTCGCTTCCGCGATCGATTTGCGATTGAGGCGCTTTGGGGAACCAGTCGAGTGGGACGCCTCATGGGCCAGCGTCGCGAAATGCTCCTCGGCGCTCGTGAATAGCTGGCGCGGCGGAAGGGTGATGCGATCCGTGATCGAACTATAGTAAGCCTTCGAACCTGCGTACTGAATCTCGGGCGGGTTCGGCATTCCGGCGATGATCCGTTCGCCCGCTTCGATCGGATCGTGTTCGCGCGTTTCGATCTTCGGCAGCTTGTCGAGCACGGCTTGCAGAAGTTCGCATTGCTCCAGATTCCAGATTCTATAGTAGCGCAATAGAAACCGTCGGCGCGTCTTCTTCTCGTCGGTCTCCCCGGCGTCAAGGTCTTCACTGCTCTGCCTCACGTCATCGACCTTCCAATAGACGATCAACGTGCTTTCCTCGCCTTTGCGGACGTGTCCGCCCAGTTCATTCGCTTGGCAAATCGTCAACCAGAACGGCGAAACGTACTTCGATGCCGAAAGCAGGAAAAAATTCAAGCCGCGATACGGCTTCTTGCTGACAAGATTGCGCGGTAGTCCGGTCGAGGTCCACGGTCTGCGCCACGGCACAATGCCCGCTTCAAGCAGATTGATGATTTTCTCGGTCACGATTGCGTATGTATCCATTTCCATAGTCTCCATTTGTGATTTGGTTGATTGCGGGAGAACCGCTTGCGCGGCTCTCCCGTTCTGGTTGGAAACTAAAAGGGGATGTCGCCGGAAGCTTCTGCCTTGGGCGTGGCGGCGCGATTGCTGAGCAGGCGGAGTTGCCGCGCCACGATTTCGGTCCGGTAGCGCTTGCCCGATCCGTCTTTGGCTTCGTACTGACGGGTGGTAAGCCGGCCTTCGACGTAAACTTGCCGGCCTTTGCTCAGGAACCGCTCGCACGTATCGGCCAACCGTCCGAATGCGACGATCCGATGCCAGTCGGTGCGCTCCTGCTTCGCGCCGTTGCGGTCGGTAAACCGCTCCGTGGTCGCCAGCGAGA
>JAKAVX010000054.1 GCA_021827465.1 Deltaproteobacteria bacterium
ATCCGCGACGAAGCCGAAATCCGCGGCCATCGCCGCACCTATATCGGCGCGCTGCCCGGACGGATCATCCAGGGCATCCGCAACGCCGGCTCGAACAATCCGCTCTTCATCCTCGACGAGGTCGACAAGCTCGGCGCGGACTTCCGCGGCGATCCGGCGTCGGCGCTTCTCGAGGTGCTCGATCCCGAGCAGAACAACACTTTCTCCGACCATTACCTCGACGTCCCGTTCGATCTCTCGCAGGTGCTGTTCCTGACCACCGCGAACGTGCTCGACACGATCCCGCACGCGCTGCGTGACCGGATGGAGGTGCTGGAGCTTCCCGGCTACACCGAGGAGGAAAAGCTCCAGATCGCAAAGCGCCATCTGATTCCCAAGCAGCTCGTGGAGAACGGGCTCGGCGACAGCAAAATAGAACTCACGCAGGAAGCGGCCGCGGAGATAATCCGCAGCTACACGCGCGAGGCCGGGCTTCGAAACCTCGAACGCGAGATCGCGCGCGTGTTCCGCAAAATAGCCCGCGCCGTCACCGAGGGCGAAACGCCGCCCGAGAAGGTCACCGCCGACATGGTGCGCGGCTACCTCGGCCCTCCGCACTTCTTCCAGGAAGTGGCAGAGCGCACCCAGGAGCCGGGCGTGGCGACGGGACTTGCCTGGACCGCCAACGGCGGCGACATCCTGTTCATCGAGAGCACCCGGATGAGCGGGCAGAAGGGCCTTACTCTGACCGGCTCGCTCGGCGACGTGATGAAGGAATCGATGCAGGCGGCACTGTCGTACGTACGCTCGCGCGCGGAGCGGCTCGGTATCCAGAGCGATTTCTTCGACAAGTCGGACATCCACGTGCACGTCCCGGCCGGCGCGATCCCCAAGGACGGACCCTCCGCCGGTGTGACGATCGCGGCCTCGCTGGCTTCGCTGCTGACCGGGCGCCCGGTGCGTTCGGACGTCGCGATGACGGGTGAGATAACCCTGCGCGGCAAGGTCCTGCCGGTGGGTGGAATCAAGGAAAAGGTGCTTGCGGCGCGCCGCGCGGGAATCAAGACGATCATCCTGCCCAGGCGCAACGAGAGCGACCTCGAGGACGTGCCCGAGGAGCTTCGCCGCGAGCTCAAGATGGTGTTCGTGGACACCGTCGATGAAGTCCTCGCCGCGGCGCTCCGGGACGGTGCGGCCGAGGCTCGGCCGGCCCCCAAGGAAGAGCGCGGCGCGAAACACGCGCAGGCCGTCGCCCACTAGGCAACCGAAATCACGAGCAATCGCAGCGCCGGGGCGTCACACGCCGTCCCGGCGTTTTTTTGTGCGGAGCTTCGGGTTCATCCCGATGTCGCCGTCGCACGCGGCCGGAGCCGAGGTGCAGCGTCGTGACGAACTCTGCCTCAGAACGCGGAGTTTTCGGGGTGCAGGCCGGATAAGGATATTCTCAGTAAAATTTTCTCGCCCTCCATGTAAAATCTTCCGATCCTCCGTGTAAGCCAAAGCGAGCTTCCCAACGACGAGCTTATTTTACGTAGGTTTTTTCTTCTCGCTGTTACGGCACGGAATTCGCTTGGACTTGGTGCGTATAACGCTATTCGAAGATTAGTTCGAAGATTAGGGGGTTAAGCGATGCCGACAAACAACGATGAAGACGCACCAAAAAACGCCCTGAGGCGCCGCGGGAGCAAGGCTGAGACGAATCGTCGATGGGACACTGTCCGCGCGGCGGCCTCGCTCCTTGCCGGGGCGATTTTGCTTTTCACGGTTAGTGGATGCCTCGCCACCCGGAACTGGGTCCAAAATCAGCTAAACCCCGTCAAGGGCCAACTGAATGAAACCAATGCCAAGCTGAACCAGACCGACGCCAAGGCTGATCGGGCCCTCGCCGGATTGCAGAATCTCCGCCTCGAGCGGCGGCTGGTCCTGGGTACGGGTCACGGGCCGACTTTCGCCTTCGGATCGGCTGCTTTGACCACAAACGCCGAGCGCACGATCGATGGGTTTTTGCAGGACCTCCCGGGATCGGCCAAGTCCGCGTCGGCGTCGAGCCGCGTCTTCGTTGTCGCCGGCTATACCGACAGCGTCGGCTCCCGGCAGTACAACTACAAACTCGGATTGCAGCGAGCTGAGAGCGTCGCCGGATACCTGGTCACCAGGGAAGGCGTCGATCCGACGCAAATTCATGTCGTCTCCTACGGAGCGACCAAGCCGATTGCCAATAACCGGACACCGCGCGGGCGCCGAAGCAACCGGCGGGTGGAAATTTCGGTCTACCGGCAAAAGATCACGGCAGGTAGCTGAGCGGCCGCAGCTCATCGCGCCGCTCCTGATTGTGCATGCCTGAGTGTCGAAACACGCGCGCCAGAACGTATCTCGGAACTCCTCCGGCATCCTTGCGCCTGTTCGGAGCCGGCGACGCCTCGGCGCGCGCCGGCTCCGGTGGGCCCTGGACGGTGGTTTCAACGATGCGCGGCGCGCGGCCGGCCTGGATACTGGCCGCCACGCTGTTGCTCGGAGGATGCGCGGTCTACAGGGCCGGGAGCACTGCGCCGGCACCCGCGCCGGTCCCCATGGCGGAACCGCATCCCAGTCGTGTGACAGGTCGTGTGACAATGGCGTCGTGGTACGGTCCCGGCTTCCAGGGCCGTCGCACCGCCTCCGGCGCCATCTTCAATGACAACGGGATGACCGCCGCCTCGCGGACTCTGCCGCTGGGCACGCGCGCGCGCGTCATCAATCTGCGCAACGGACGCTCGGTGGTGGTGCGAATCAACGACCGCGGACCGTACGTGCGCGGCCGCGGCATCGATCTCTCCAGGAGGGCAGCCGAGCGGCTCGGAATTGCCCGGCGCGGCATCGCGCGCGTCAGGGTTGAACGGCTTGATGAGACAGCTTCGATTCGGGACGCGCGCCCAAGAAGACGCAGCTATCGCGAAACGCTGGCGCGCTATCATCGCCGCCGTTACCCCCGCCGCCGCATCATCAAGCGACGCCGCTACTACGCCTCGGCTCTCGAACGGCCGCGGCCAGCGCCCCGGATGGTCGCCAGTCCTGTCGGCGACTGGCTCCTGGGAGGACTGCTTCCCTAGTTTTTTCGTTCGTCATACTGAGCGCGGCGAAGGATCTCGCCCGCTCCCGCGGGCGTCTCGGCGGGCATGCGGCTCATGACGCGCGGAGGACCGCGCGAGATCCTTCGACTCCGCTCGCAGACCCGCTTCGCTCAGGATGACGAAGAAAAGAAGTCGAGACCTGCTCCGCTAAGGACGAAGTCGAGGCTTCCTTCGCTCGGGATCACGGAAAATCACGCGCGATTTTCTCCACCAAAATCAGAAACCTCACAAACTCTCGGGATGACGCACTGTCGCGCGCGGCGCGTGCCGAGATGCCGCGTCCGCTCGCGACGGTCGCGCGATCGGCGAGCTGATCATCCCGTCGCCGTTCACGCTTTACGCGTCGCCGACAATCCATCGATGAATCGCCAACCCCATCGCCATCACCGCCGCCCTCTCGACGCCACATACAGAAACTTGTATATTGACAGACAGTGAATATCGAAGGGTCGTCCGGAAACGTGTTCCGCAACCTCGGCTTTGGGCCGAAGGAGGCGGAAGGCCTGCGGTTGCGCGCCGAGTTGATGGTGGCGCTGAGGCGTCTCATTCAGGAGCGCAAGCTGACGCAGAAATCCGCCGCGAAGCTCTTTGGAGTGACCCAGCCCCGAATCAGCGATCTTGTTCGCGGGAAAATCGACCTGTTCAGCGTCGAGGCGCTGGTCAACATGCTGGCCCGCGCCGGCATCCGGGTCCAGCTTCGGCTTACGCCGGCGCGCCGCGATCCACGCCACCAGGCGGCATAACGGCGCGCCGCTCGGGACCCATCCGCGCGGCGCGAGCCGAGGTGCCGCGTCCGCTCGCGAGGGTCGTGATTGCCGGGCCGATCACTTAGACGCCGTTCACGCTTTACGTGCCGCCGACAATCCATCGATGAATCGCCAACCCCATCGCCATCACCTCCGCCCACGCCCACCGAGTGACACCCCCGCGCCCGCCTTCCTCAAGACGCGACGCCGCCCGCGCCGGCTGGACTTGGTTTCAGAAATCGGAATAAATGCAGGATGGCGGTCAGGATGCTGTGAGAGGGTTCGTTCCGACACCAGCGGGAATCGTCGACCACATGGTGGCCCGCCTCTTCCGTGGCAGGCCGCCGAGGCCGTCCGACAACCTGCTCGAACCCGGATGCGGAACCGGAGTGTTCCTCGCAGGCGTGACGCGCTGGTGCCGGGAAACCGGCCGGGCGCTGCCGCAAATGATTGGTATCGAGTCCGAGCCGGGCCGGGCTCGTGAAGCGCGAGCGCGGTTTCGCGGCACAGATGACATCCAGATACGGCACGCCGACTTTCTGACTGGTTCCGTCGAACCGTTCGATTTCGTAATCGGCAATCCGCCCTACGTTTCGATTTACAGCCTCTCGGAGGAAGAAAAGCGCGATTACCGCGTCGCGTACGAGACGGCCCGCGGACGCTTCGATCTGTATCTGCTTTTCTTCGAGCGCGCGCTTAAGTGCTTGAAACCCGGCGGGCGGATGGTCTTTATCACGCCCGAGAAATTCCTCTACGTCGAGACCGCGGGTCCGCTTAGAAGATTGCTGGGGCGGGTCCAAATCGAAGAGATCGAGTTTGTGGACGAGGAAAGCTTCAACGGCCTCGTCACGTACCCAACGATAACGATGATCGTCAATCGCCCGCCCGGCGAAGCCACACCGGTTCGGATGCGCGACGGAACGCAGCGAAGCTGCCGGTTCGAGGGTCAGGCATCATGGATGCCGATCATCCGGGGCGCCCGTGCCGAGCGCTCCACAGGCGGCACATTGCGCGACATTTGCCTCAGGGTGAGTTGCGGCGTCGCCACCGGCGCCGACGACGTGTTCATTCGCCGCGCAGACACGCTGGAACCGGAACTCGAAGCCCTCGCCCTGCCGACGATCGCGGGGCGGGAATTGACGAAGCCAGGCGAGATAGGCCGCCGCTCCGGATACGTGATGCTCATTCCGTACACGAAAGAAGGCTCGCTGCTGGCGGAGCGTGAGTTGGGAGCGCTTGGGCGTTATCTATCACGCAAACGTGAGCGTCTGAGCCAGCGCACCTGCGCGCGGCGCAAGCCGTGGTATGCGTTTCACGAGACGCCGCCGCTGCCCGAGATTCTGAGGCCCAAGATCCTGTGCAAGGACATCACGGAAAAACCCTATTTCTGGATCGACCGCGAAGGCTCGCTGGTGCCGCGTCATTCCGTGTATTACATCGTCCCGGCCGATACGCGGATTATCGAACGGCTCTGCGATTATCTTAACTCTCGCGAGGCCGGGCGATGGTTGGCCGAACATTGCCAGCGCGCCGCGAACGGTTTTCTCCGCCTGCAAAGCAACATCCTGAAGGCGATGCCCATACCGGACGACCTCGCGCGCTCGCGCCGCCGCAAATCCGCGCCACAAGCGGGCCGGCGACTTCGTCAACGGAGCGTCGGGCCGGACCGTCGTAGGGGAGCGCGCAGACTTGCTATCTCCTAACCGCGATTGGCGAGAGGATGCCCGGGATATTGTCTGCCTAACTTAATGCGGAGCTGCTCCTCGAATCTTTCCTTGGACAGGGGCACACCGCCGGTCAGAGCCTTTACCGAGGCATCAAGTCTGGAAAACACGACGTCCCGCGGACGGAGAACCCATCCATTTGGCCCTGGATCATATCCGACGATGAACCAAACAATCTCCGCGTTGGAGAGGTGGCGCTCCCTTTCGAGTCCAACCAGAGATGCGTGAAATGCCTCGTCTACGAGAACAGCCATCTTTTTCCCCCAAGTCCGTATAGTAGGAACTTTCGTCTGAAGTTGCGGGAGCAGTCTTTTCGGTCCTGAACTGCGCCAGTCAGGTCGGTGATTCGCCTCAGGGAAAGGCAGGGGCTCCTCGCTTTGGGCGAGCATGGCCAGCTCTCGTTTCATCGTTTTGCCAGAGAAATACACCGCTTGAAGTTCAAGAGCGCACCAATCCATCGGTTCGCGCGACGGGTGGACGAGAACATTGTCTATCCTTCCGATGAAGTCCTGCCCGTCCTCATCTTCGTCGTCCGACCCAGTGGCGGACGCCGGTCGCAAGCGGTCTAGGAAGCCGATCTGGTCGAGTACTATGGATTCGGATGTGTCCAAGATCTCTTTTCCGGCCCAACGAAAGATGGTCTCGTCCTCAAGAAACCTGTTCGGGCAGGTAGTGATGAGCGGTCCTGCCCCACGTACGGATGCCTCGCCGATCTGCTCATATTGCCTGATGGAGCAGAAGCCGAACTTCTTGCTGCAGGAGGCCTCTTTCTGGAAGGGACAGGGCGTCGACGTTAGCCCATCAACTTCGAGCTCAGTTTTTGCGCGCTGAATGCGGTCGGCTATTGACAGCCTCTCGATACCAACACCGTACCATTCCCCGACGGAATATCTGTGTCGGATTTTCGGCTTCTTTTGCCCTCCGCTTTTCGGAGTGCGCATTACCATCCTTCCGAGGTAGCAGGATAATGCAGCCGGAGCCACAGTCTACAGGTTCAGGGGAACGTTCCGTGTGTTACAGGTAATTTATCCCTGTTACAGGGTTGATCTGGCACACTGGTGCTGGAATACTCGGGCGCATGGCGCGCTCGTCAACGACCTATCCGCGAAAATGGAAACACGGACGAACCACGGTCATTCGAGTGCCGGCGGTGATGGCCGAGCAGCTGCTCGACATCGCTCGTCAACTCGACGCGTCCTCGGGTTTCCAAGTTGAGGAGGAATCGGATGCCTTAGTCCTGAAGCTGTCGCCCTCCGGAAGCCCTTCTTCCAAGTACACGGTGGGCAGCCCAGTTAACGTTGCCAGCGTTCCACAACGAAGTCCCTTCCGTTATCCAGGCGGAAAGACTTGGCTAGTTCCATATATCCGCGATTGGCTCCGCGCCAAGAAAAAGGCGCCCTCCCGCTTGATAGAGCCGTTCGCCGGGGGAGCGATCGTGAGCCTGACGGTGGCGTTTGAGCGGCTCGCGAAGCATGTGGTTTTTTCCGAGCTCGACGAAAGTGTCGCTGCTGTCTGGAGAGTTGTCCTTAACGGACAGGCCGAGTGGCTTGCACGCGAAATCCTACGGTTCGATCTGACGCTGGAGAACGTGAGGACCGTGCTCGCGAACGGACCGCAAGATCTGCGGGAAAAAGCATTCCAAACCATCCTTCGCAACCGCGTGCAGCGGGGCGGAATAATGGCGTTTGGTGCCGGGCTGATCAAGGAAGGCGAAAACGGTCGCGGATTGCGCTCTAGGTGGTACGCGCGGACGCTGGCCCGCCGAATTCGGGAGATCAACAGCCAGAAGGATCGGCTGACCTTCGCAATGGGAAATGGGTTTGATCTGATCTCGGAGCATGCGAGAGACGAGGACACGGTCTTCTACATCGACCCACCCTACACTTTCGCAGCGCGTCGCCTGTATACGAGATGGGAAATTGATCACCCGAAATTGTTTTCCATCATGCGCGCCTGCAAGGGCGATTTCCTGATGAGCTACGACAACACGGCGGAAATTGTCGCTCTCGCGAAAAAACACGAATTCGAGACACGCGCTATCGCGATGAAAAACACCCATCATGCGAAGATGGCCGAACTCTTGATCGGGAGGGACCTGTCTTGGCTCTCAGCGTCGTGATTCCATCGCCTAGCGCTTTCCCAAAAGCAGCTCTTTTCGAGGGGCTCAAACAGATCGCGCGATCGCGTCGCAATACGAGCGACGCTCTCCGTCCATCCGCTTGCCCAAGCCAGGCTAGCCGCATGCCGTCGTCCCAGGGCGCTCAGTGTTCCAGCTAGCTCGTCCCTAGGAGCGGTGGAATGCCTGCCCCGCCCGCGGCTGCACCTACTGACGCGCTTCGCCGGGGGCCGCTCCCAGTCACGAAACGGGCCCAATCGTGTGCGCCAAATGAAAGTCTCGCGGGCGACTGAGGGAGACCAGGAGGGGGACCCTCGTTACGCTCCGGCGGCGGCAAGCGAGGCGCTCCCTCGGCGTCCCGCCGATCGACATCGCGGCGCGTCCGGGAATGTCCGAGCGCTTTTTTCTCGGCGAAACCGAAAAAGATATGCCCAGCCTTCAGACGCTGCATAAGCAAGACAAAGTCTGACACATCCGGTTTTTGTCACAGCGAGATGCGCGTTTATCCCCAAAACCCGCGCGAGCATGCGGTCTCGCTTCGTTGAGGCTCGCGGCGTAGATCTGTAATTGGATCGATCAGTCCTCGGGGGGGGGACAATGTAAAAATGCCCGAACTGAGAAAGGATCCGGTGGTCGGACGTTGGGTTATCATGGCCACCGAGCGTGCCAAGCGCCCCTCGGATTTCGCCAAGGACCGCGAACCCCGCAAAGGCGGGCCGTGCGTCTTCTGCGCCGGCCACGAGGCCGACACCCCACCGGAAGTGCTTGCCTACAGAGAGCATGGCTCGCTGCCCAACCAGCCCGGATGGCGCGTGCGCGGCGTCCCCAACAAGTTTCCGGCGCTCAGGATCGAGGGCCCGCTCGGCAAGCGCGGCGCCGGTCTTTACGACCTGATGAACGGAATCGGCGCGCACGAGGTGGTGATCGAAACGCCCGAGCACGACCGCGTGATGGCCGACAGGGAGCCGGCCGAGATCGAGGAGGTGCTGTGGGCCTATCGCGATCGGGTTCTCGACCTCGCCAGGGACGACCGCTTCCGCTACGTGATCATCTTCAAGAACCACGGCGCTGAAGCGGGCGCGAGCCTCGAGCATCCCCATTCGCAGCTTATCGCGCTGCCGATTCTCCCGCTCAGCGTGCAGCAGGAGTTGCGCGGCGCGAGCGGCTACTTCACGCTGAAGGAGCGATGCATCTTCTGCGATATCGTTGTGCAGGAGAGCGAGGATCGCCGGCACCTGGTCTATGAGAACGAGCGCTATATCGCGGCCTGTCCGTTCGCGGCGCGATTTCCCTACGAGATCGTGATTATCCCGAAGGACCATTCCTCGCACTTCGAGTACTCCGAGGCGGCCGACTACCACGAACTCGCGCACGCGCTCAAAGCCACGCTCGGCGCGCTCAAGAATGCGCTCAACGATCCGCCGTTCAACTACATCATCCACTCCGCTCCGCTGCGCGAGCCGCCGAACAAGCATTACCACTGGCATCTCGAGATCACCCCGGCTCTCACCAAGGTTGCCGGCTTCGAAGTCGGAACCGGCTTCCATATCAACCCGGTCCCGCCCGAGAACGCGGCCGAGCAGCTTCGGGCGGTCGTCGAGGCGGTGCAGGCGGCGGAGATGATGCAGGCGAGCTGAGCCCTTGAGAATTTTTCGATTCACCGGAGAATTGCTGTCATCCTGAACGCGGTGAAGGATCTCATACCACCAAAGGCCGGTGAAATGAGATTCTTCGTTTCGCAGACTTCGCTCAGAATGACAGCGTGGGGAAAGAATCACTTAGGTGGCTGGCGCGAGTTTGAGTCGTGAACTGAATAAATGCGCAGACTCCGAGCGGAGCGGGCTCGGGTCGCTCGCGCGCGAGTCGCGGCGTGTAGGCCTTTCCGCGGGGGGTCGAGCGTTCGCCTGTCGGTTTGCACGAAGCCGGCTCTTTCCCAGGCTCCTTCGATGCGACTCGATGTAAACTCTCTCGCGCGCGGAAAATCCGTGCTTTAATCAGCGACTGCGAACCCTCCGTTGCTTTCATCATGAAAGTTGCGATTATCGCTGCGGAAATTTCTCCCTGGGCCAAGGTCGGCGGGCTTGCCGACGTGATGGGCGCGTTGCCGAATGCTCTGAAACGCGCGGGCGCCGACCCGGTCCTGATACTCCCGGCCTACCGCGGGATTCTCTCGGGTATCCGGGCGCGCAAAATGGTCGAAGGGCTCGCGGTTCGCCTTGGCGACTCGGTGGAACGGTTCTCTGTCCTTCACGCCTATACCCCGGGCGGA
>JAKAVX010000055.1 GCA_021827465.1 Deltaproteobacteria bacterium
CGTCGCGATATGCGTACTTCACCATCCCCCATTGGCTCGCGCTGCGCTTGCTCTCGACTACCCGGCCCTCCTTGTCGAGGCGCGCCGAGCCGAGATAGCTCGGGATATCGAGCGTGAACGGCCGCCAGTCGATCTCGATTCCGAGTTCATCCTCGATTGCGTAGGTCGGATCCTTGGCGAGATAGGCGTACGGGCTCTTGTAATCGACATAGACGATAAGCGGCGCGGCCGAACCGAGCGGATCGAAAGATGCGGGCGACATGTCTATACAATCTCCCGGCGGCCGCGCAATTTTCAATCCGCGGCGGGGGCAAAGCCGGAAAAAACCCTCGCAAATGCTCGCTACTCCCAATTATCCCGGGTTTTCTCGCTTTGCCTGCTCGTGATATGGGAGAATGACTACGCGCGGACAGCGTTCCATCCCTGGAGGCTTGATGTTTTCTTCGATCGACGACGTAATCGAGCGATTCAAGCAGAGCAACTATATCGCAAGCAGGCGAATCGCCACGGTTGTCTACCTCGCCAGCGAGCTCAAGAAGCCTATCCTGGTCGAAGGCCCGGCCGGAGTCGGCAAGACCGATCTCGCGAAAGTCGCCGCCCTGGCGCTCGGATGGAGTCTCGTCCGCCTTCAATGCTACGAGGGGCTCGACGAAGGCAAGGCCCTTTACGAGTGGGAGTACGCCAAGCAGCTCCTTTACACCCAGATTCTGAAGGACAAGATCGGCGAAGTCCTGGCCGGAACGCGAGGACTGGCCGAAGCCGTCGATCGTATCGCGCGTGAAGACGAGGTCTTTTTCTCCGAGCGCTTCGTCCTGCCCCGTCCTCTCCTCAAGGCGATTTCCAGCGGCGAGCCAACCGTGCTCCTGATCGACGAAATCGACAAGGCCGACGCCGAATTCGAGGCCTTTTTGCTCGAATTGCTGTCCGATTTCCAAGTCACGATTCCCGAGATCGGGACGATCAAGGCCAAGCAGATGCCGCTCGTGATCCTGACCTCTAACAACGCGCGTGAGATGTCCGACGCGCTGAAGCGCCGATGCCTCCATCTGTATATCGACTTCCCGGTGCGTGAACAGGAACTCGCGATCATCCAGCTCAAGGTCCCCGAGGCCAGCAAGAAGCTCGCAGACGAAGTCGTCGGCGTCGTCCAGTCGCTGCGCAAGCTCGACCTCAAGAAGACTCCCGGAATCAGCGAGACGCTCGACTGGATAAAGGCGCTCACCCTGCTCAACGTCCAGAGCCTCGAGCAGGAACTCGTCAACGAGACGCTCGACACGATCGTCAAGTACGAGGGCGACGTGCGCAAGGCGCAGGAAGAGCTCAAGGACTACGTGCGCCGCGCGCGGGCGCGCCGCGGCGGCGAGACCGGGAGCGACAAGGATCTACTGAACTGAGATAATAGACTGCGGCCGGGTTACAAGTCGGATAGCCAGACCCCGGAAACAAAAGGGCAGGGCATCTTCGTAATGCAGGAAAAGCTCGTCGAATTTGCCAATCTTCTTCGCGAGAACGGGGTGCGCGTCTCGCTCGCCGAGACGCTCGACGCGTTCGGCGCCTCCGAAGTCACCGGGCTTGGCGAAAAGGAGGCATTCCGCGCCGCGCTTCGCTCGACGATGATCAAGCGGGCGAGCGAGCTTCCCGTCTTCGAGGAGCTTTTCGAACTCTATTTCTCGGGTCTCGGCGAGATAATCAAGCAGGCCAGCGAGGCCGTCCAGCAGGCGCTCTCGATGTCGGACGAGGACTTCCAGAAGTTCCTGGACGAGGTCGAAGAGATGCTCAAGAAGGAGGGCGGCAAGCTCTCCGAACTGGCGCGCCAGTTGCTCCAGAACAACTCGGGGCAGGTCGAAAAGGCAATTCGCGAGGCCGCCCGCGCGGTCAAGCTCTCGAATATCGAACGCACTATCGAGGAAAACTATTTCGCCCGCGCCCTGGCCCGCCAACTCGGCCTTGACCGCCTCGAGCAGGAAATCAAGCAACTGCGCGACGACCTCCAGAAGCTCGACATGAGCGCCGCGATGAAGGCGCGGATGGAAGAGTACCTTGACCGCAGGCTCAAGGCGCTCGACGACATTATCAAGCGCTACGTCCGAATGGAGCGCGAGAAGCGCGAAGTCCAGGCGCGCGAGCAGCAGCATCTGAACCGCCTTGCCGAGAAGAGCTTCTACTACCTTTCCGAAGAAGAAATCCGCCAGATGAACGAGGCGGTGCAGAAACTCGCGCAGCGCCTCAAGAACGTTATCGCGGTGCGCCGAAAGCGCGACAAGCGCGGCCGTTTCGACATCAAGCGCACGCTTCGGCAGAACCTCGAATACGGCGGCGTGCCGTTCAAGCTTCGCTTCGAGCAGCGCAAGAAGGAAAAGCCCCAGGTCGTCATCCTGTGCGACGTCTCGGACTCGGTCCGAAACGCCTCACGCTTCATGCTCGAATTCGTCTATTCGCTGCAGGACCTGTACTCGCGCGTACGCAGCTTCATCTTCGTCTCGGACATCGGCGAGGTCACCGAGCACTTCCGCACCAACGACGTGCGCGAAGCGCTCGACATCGCGCTGAAGGGTGATATCATCAACGTGTACGCGCACTCCAATTTCGGCCACGCATTCCGGAGCTTCGTCGGCGACTATATAGGTTCGTTGAACAAGCGGACCACGGTGATCGTGCTTGGGGATGCGCGCAATAACTACAACCTGCCGCACGACTGGTGCCTGCGCGAGATAAAACAGCGGGCGAAGCGGCTCATCTGGCTCAACCCGGAAAGCCGCAATACCTGGGGATTCGGCGATAGCGAGATGGACCGCTACGCGGTTCATTGCGACCTGATAGAAGAGTGCCGCAATCTAAACCAGCTCTACCACGTGGTCGATCAGTTGGTGCCGCGCTCCTAGCCTGGCTCGGCGGCGCCTTGAACGCCGCTCGGTTGACCCTTCGGCAGGTTTGTTCCAAGATATTTGCGAGGCATGGATCGGGTGCGGGAATCACGTCGACGCCCGCCCCATGGTGCGCTCCAAAGAGATACTCTATGGCAGGTGACAGAAAAGATTTCCTCCTGATGGTCGTTGGCGGTATCACGCTTGACCCGACCACCAAGATGCCGATCGTCGTGCTCAAGGACCCGGACAACAAGTTCAACCTGCCGATCTGGGTCGGACCACTCGAAGCGACCGCGATGGCGACCGAGCTGGAAGGCGCCAAGCCGCAGCGCCCGATGACTCACGACCTGCTCCGCAACATCCTGACCGAATTCGGCGCGACCGTCGAATACGTCGACGTAACCGCGCTGCGCGACAACACCTATTACGCCGAGATTCATCTGAAGACCCGCGACGGCAAGGAATTGCTTATCGACTCGCGCCCGAGCGACGCGCTCGCGGTCGCGCTGCGGACCAAGTCGCCCATTTACGTCGCGAAAAAAGTCATCGAGGCTTCCAGCGAGCTCTACGAAACGAGCGCCGAGCAGCAGCCCCAGAGCGAGCAGAATCTGGCCGGCGTCTCGCGCGACAAATGGTCGGAAATTCTCGAGCGAATGTCTCCCGAGGACTTCAAATACAAGATGTAGCTTCGGTGCGGCGCCGTGATTTCCGGACGTCGCGTCAAAGCCGGCGCCCGGTTCCCGTATGCCTTCGACCAAAACGCATCAGCGAAAGATCGTCCGCAAGCAGCTCAAGCAGCCCGACGAATTCCAGAGCTTCTTCGACAACGCGCGCGATTTCGTCCTTGAAAACCTGAACCAGGTCATCTTTTCCGCCGTCATTATCCTGGTCGCGGCCGCCGTCGCGGTCGGCACCTACGCCTACGAACGGCATCGCGACAACCTCGCCGCCGACCAGTTTTACGCCGCGATGACCGCGCTCAACCAGAAGGACTACAAGCAGGCCGAACGCCGCTTTACCAAGCTGGCCGAGCAGGAACCGGGACGCGAAGTAGGGCGCCTCGCACGCTTTTACCTCGGCACGGCCTATCTGCGGGAGAACGATCTCAAGCCCGCACGCGACGCGTTCGTCGCCTACCTCGCCCAGGGCCATAACCCGCTTTTAGCAAGTTTCGCGCAGTCCAATCTGGCGATGGTCTATGAGCGGCTCGGAGAGTACGGAAAGGCTGAACACGCCTACTCGGAGGCCGCGGCCACCCCCGGACCCGAGCAGACATCCGCCACGCTCGGAGCGGCCCGGATGCTTCTGAAGCAGGGCAAGAAGGAAGAGGCGATCAAGGCCTACCGCGCATTCCTTCAGGCGCATCCGTTCTCGTCTGAACGCGAAGATGTGCTCGAAACGCTCGCCCTGCTCGGCGCACCCGCGCCGTCACCGACCCGTCTCAGGCAGACGGCGACGATACCGTCCGAAGCCGCGCCTCCCAAGGCGAGCACGGCCACGCCGAAGCCCTAGCCCTGCGAGCCTCGTCGCCCTTTTCCGTCATCCTGAGCGGAGCGAAGAAAGGACCCTGCGTGTCAGTGATTTTTTGCGGATAATCCCGCTCCGCGGGGACTCTTCGTCGGCGCTCAGAGTGACGCAAAGGAGCCGGGGCGAAGCGAAGGTTCCGCCTGCGCGTCATCCTGAGCGAAGTGAGCATCGCCAACGGAGTCGAAGGATCTCGGACAGCTTCGCGAGAGCGAAGCCGGTACTGGTTCTTCGTTCGCGAAGCGCGCGGCGCGCTACTTCCGCGCGCTGTTGCTAGCTTCCTCGATCTGCGACTTCATGACGAAGTCGAACGCCTTCGCGTCGGGCAATCCTATCACCCTGACGCCATTGACGAAGAACGTCGGCGTCGAGGTAACGCTGAGCGCGCGGCCGTCGGCCTCGTCCTGGGCCACCCGCTCGAGTGACGCGCGATTCTTCATGCAGACGTTCAGCAGCGTGGTATCGAGCCCAAGGCGCTTCGCGGTCTCATCGACGCGGCTTTGGAGATTCGCCGGCGTTATCGTGCCCTGCTTGGTGTAGAACTCGCGCGCAAAGCTCCAGAAGGCCTTCGGGTTCTGAAGGCGCGCGCAATCGGCCGCGACCGCCGCCCGGATCGCCCACGGATGGCTATTCAGCGGGAAGTTCTTGAAGATGAGCCGAATCTTGCCCTTGTAGGTCGTGTTCACCATCGTCTCGAGCACCGAGAACGCATGCGCGCAGTAGGGGCACTCGAAGTCGGCGAACTCGACAACAGTGACCGGGGCGTCCGCCGCACCAAGCACTGGACGGTCAGCAAGATGCGCCTTGCTGAGATCGGCACGCTCCCACGGGTCCTTGGTGATATCGAGCAACTGGCCGAGGATCATCTGCTTGCCGGCCGCATCGCTGAATACTTTCGTCTTCGCCGACTGGCCGCGCTCGTTGGTGAGATTCACTTCGCGCACCGACACCCCGGGAATCGATGACTGCTTCGCCGGCCCGATTTCCACGTCCTTGGCAAGGGGAAGATGGAACTTCTGCTGGAGAAACTCGCGCAGCCTGCCGTCGAAGGTGTGATCTGCCTGAACCGTGCTGAGATCGTAGAGATTGCCGATGATCACCCGCTTGCCGGCCGCGTCGCTGAATACCTGGGCCTTGCCGGACTGGCCGGTATCGTTGGTCAGATGGACATCGCGCACGAACATCCCGGCTATCGTGGACCGGCCCATCGGCCCAAGCTCGACCTGCTTGGGATCGGGCAGAAAGAACCGCTTGCGCAGATACGCGGCGAGCCGCTTGTCGAAGGCGGGGTTCGATACGGCCGCGGGCTTCGAAATCGTGCTGCTGGGAGTTCCGGTCTCGGCGAGCGAGCGCGCGGGCAGGCCGATCGTGAGTGCAATCACCGCGAGGCCACAGAGCGTAATCCAGGCAAGGATGCGTTCGGGATGCTTCATGACAGTCAAATCATACGGGCGACGAAGGAGTTCTTCCAGTGACAGACGAAGCAGGGCGCTCATTTCACAGCGCAGACGCGAGACCGGCCGTGTATGGACCGCAGTGGCCCCCGCGCCTGCGACTCGTATCTAGGTTCGCATAAGAAATATTATGTCAACTTCGGGGGTTGCATGGTGTGGACCATGCTTGCGCCTCCTCGTCTGACCATCCGGGCCCAAGGCAGCATAAATCCGAGCATCCGGCGGCCGTCCCTGCGACGGCGCGCGCCAAATCGATACATCACGTCTCAGCGGCGGATCAGCTACCGGCGCCGCGCGCACCGTCTCGCGAGCGCCGCGCGGAAAAGCAACTGCCGCGGAAGCGGACTGAACCGGCAGGGCCGCTTCAACTCCGGTTCTCGTTTTGCCCTGTCGTTTGTGAGACGGCGGCGCGCTCGAAGCGCCGGCGCGGCCGGCGCGTCGACCAGTTAACGGGAAAGTCGGCGCCGGCGTCCAGGCGGCGGCGGGTCGATGAACTGACCGCGAAATCGGCGCGGGCGAATCTCGAGCGTCGGCCGGTACAGGTCCGGTTTGATTTCCGCGCCCGCGCGTCGCGCCTGAGCGCGGTCGCGCGATCCGCGATCGAGGGCGACTACGACGCGATCATCGGGCGCGGCTGGGAGCGCACCGAGCGCGCGCGCGCGATCGAGGAGTCGCCGCCCTGGTGCGTGAGATGCCGGCTGCCGATGCGCCCGAACGACGGCTTCCCTCTGTGCGCGTGCGAGCGCGACGAGCGAGTTCATCGCGAGGCAATTCGGCGCGCGAGACGCCTCCAAATTCTCGATAATTTTCTTCGGCCGCGGGACCGCGAGGTTCACGCGGCCGTTTTTTTTGCCCTGGCGCTGGCGATCGAGAGCGAGGCGGCGCGAGCCGGCGAGGTCGCCGCGCATCTCCCGGCTGCTCTCGCGGCTAAGGTCGGCGCCCTGGTCGGCGCGATCGCCGCCGGGGCAGGCGGGCTCGAGCGCCTAAGCACGGTTTCAACGCGCGCGAATTCCCGCGCGCGAAAAAGTGGGAGGGTCCGATGCAGTTGAGAGTCGAGCAGTTACAGGAGTTCGTCTCGCGCGGCCTGGCCGCGCAAGCGGCGGTCGATCGTGAAATCGATCGCGAGTTGGCCAGGGCGACTTCGATCGTCGTCTGTCCGAAGGACCCGATGCTCGCGGCCTCGGCCGCGCGCATCGCGCGGGCGCATTTTTCAGCCGACACGGCGGTCGAACGGATCGCGGCGCCGGGAGAAAGCGACGCGCGGCCGAACCGCGCAAGCGTCGTTTACGTCGGACGGCGTCTGTCGAACGGGCGCGCGATCGTGAAAGTCCGCGTCCGTGGCTCCAGGCGCGAGCGCGTGTTGCCGAAGCGCTTCGATCTCCGGCGTCATTCGCCGAGCGGGTTTGAGTGGGGTTACGGCGGGAGCGGCGCGGCCCAACTGGCGCTCGCGATTCTCGCCTTTCACGCGGGAAAAGCGACGGCTCTCGATTGCTACCAGGATTTCAAATTCCTGGTGGTAAGCGCCCTATGCCGTTCCGGATGGACGCTGACCGCGGCCGAGGTCGATGCCGCGCTCGAGCAGATCTACGCGCACAGGAGGAACGAGCGATGAGCGCAGAGATCAGCGAAGCGACGCGGCTGCTCGGTTTCAACGAAGCCGATATCGCGGTGTCGGACGCGCGGCGGCTAGTGCATTTCGCCGAGGGGCTTTGCGCGCGCTCGGCGAAGGTCGCCGAGGCCGCGGGTCGCGAGCGGCGGGTCATGAGCGGCGCGGCGCGCCGGCTGGTCGAAGCGTCGGCCGCCCTGCTCGAAGACGCGCGAAAATTGCGCGACGCGGCGGAGGCCGAATTGCGCTACGCCGAGAACGTGCGCGAGCAGAGCCGCGCGAAGCGCGAGGAGCAACCGTGAGCGTGCGGACGCCGTACTGGGCGCCGTGCTGTCTCGGGCGCGGGAAATGGGCAGTCCAGTGTCTCGTCGGCGGATCCCTCGGCGAGCGTCTCGATACCAAGATCGAGATTCGCTGCGAGGGCTCGCGCGCCAAGACCTGGGCGGTCGAGATCTCGGGGCTTCTGACCGAACGCGAGCGCGCGAAGCGCGAGGGGCAACCATGAGCGCCGATCGCGCGGTTGACGGGTACACGATCCTGCATTCCATGCGCAAGCGGCGGCACCATTCGTCGTGCCGGTGCTGCGCGTGCGAGCGCGGCCGCGAGCGCGCGAAATCCCGCGCGCTCGAAGAGGCGAAGCGGAAGATCGCCGAGGCCGCCGCGCGACAACTCCCGCTCCTCGAGAAGCGCGGATAGCAGCTTTTCAACGCGGCGCGAAGGGTCGCGCGCGTCAAAAGCGGCGGGGTTGCGGTGGCGGCGGCGGATGCGCGCCCGCGCGTAGCGGGCGGTCTGGGCGAGTTGCGCGAGATTTTCGCGCGCATGGAGAGCCTTGCGCGCGAACGCGGACGGGGAGCAGCGGCGGCGCGGGCCGACGTACCCCAATCGGCTGCCGCGCCGCCGCGGAGTTCGCCGTCGTGTTCGCTTCGCTCGGATGGTCGGGAGAAGCCGCGCGAGCCGCGGATTTGGCGCTTCGACGCGCCGCTGAAAAATCAGGCCGGCGACGTGGTCGGCGCGATCTGGGGCGGAACGGTCTGCTGGTACCCGCGCAAGCCGAGCAAGTTCGCGTCGATCGGCCAGGACGGCGCCGAGAGCACGCTTCGCTGCAGGGAGTGTCCTGGTTGTCGAGAATTCGAGCGCATCCGGCTCGCGCGCGATCGCCTCGCCGCGCACTACGGCAAAAGCCGCGCCGATCTCTGGGTTGTCGAGGTCTGCGCCGCGGCTGCGGTTGACAGCGGGCGGTCGCCGCATCTTCAACGCGGCGAGCAATCCGCCGCGTTAGCTGAGAGACGCGCGATCGACCGGCTCGCGCTCAGGCTTCGGCTGAAGCTCCGCTACACGGATGCTCATCACTCGCTGCTCGGGTGGTCGCGCGCGGGCGCTGGCGCCGTCCGGTTCCTGGTCTCGGGAGAATTCGCCGCGCGCACGATGCGGCGGCTCGCGGCGGCGCTCGGCGCTTCGCGCCCGGCGGTGCGCCAGGTGCGGCGTCGGCGCGGAGCGTATACGCGCAGGAGTTTTCGCCGGCTGACGGCCGGAATGCTCGTCGCGCGCGACGAGTACGGCGAGCAGCGCAATCGGTTTTATTTTCGCGGACTGCCGGCCGCGCCGGCGCCCCAGCGGCGCCAGGTCAGCACCAGAGGCGGAATAGCGGAGAGACACAGTCTCGGCCGCGAGCGCGCATGGTCGGTGCGCGGCTGGAAAAACGGCGTCACGCTCGAACTGCCGCAAGCGTTCGCGATCCGCGTGAGACGTCCGCGGCGAGACGCGCGGCGCGGAACCACCCTGCTTGAACGCGAGCGCGAGCGGAGGATAGCTCGGAGCGCCCTGGAGAGCCTCGGACTCGGCGGTTTGAACTCCGGACTCGATAAAGGGGGAAAGCGTCGAACGTGAACAGTCCAAGGCTCGGGAAACAAGTGTCCGGGGACGATCGTCGGCCAGCGATTTCGGATCGCGTGGGCGAGGCTCGCAACAAAGGGGCTGATTACCCGTTAAAGCCCCGCGCGGCGGATTGCCGCGCTCTCCTTCATGCCTGGATTTTGGAATGCGGCGCGAACGGCGCGCCGCGTGAGCGGCGCGGCTGGATGCGAGCGGCGCCACCGCACTTCCTAGTACCAGCACCGAATTCCCATTCGGGGCTGGGGTTACGCAAGTTGTGATCTACCGGGCCGTTCCGCGCGGCCGCGCGGCCAGGGCGGCGAGCACGGCGACGTTGACCGCGTTGACGGTCTCGGCTCGGCGTTCATGAGCCGGTTTTCTCGGTGATGGTCTGCTTCGGATGGAGCAGCTTTTCGCGAGGCGCGGGATCCGGGAGACCGAGCCGATCGCGGACGACGCCCTGCCCCACTTCCAGGCCGCGATCCGCCATCTCGCCGATGATATCCGCGAAGACCTTATCGTCGATGTCGTCGGGAAGGCCGAGGCTCACGCGCGGATAGACGCTCTGCTCGCCCAGATTCAAGTCGACGATCGGCTTCACCA
>JAKAVX010000056.1 GCA_021827465.1 Deltaproteobacteria bacterium
AGGCCAACGGTGATGCGGCGGTCGCGTTCGTGGTCGGTTCGAACAATGTGATCGCGGAAATCGAAGCCAGCGCCTCGCTGACGCGCGAGTTCCTGGATTCGTGGCGCGCGCCCGGCGAGCGCTTCGCCCATAGCTGGGAGGAGCGCTTCGCACTCACGCAGGCCTACGCGCCGCTGCTCGGCCGGGTCATCCAGACCGTGCTCGAGCGGGCCAAGGTCGCGCCGTCGGATCTTGCGAAAGTGGTGCTCGACGTGCCGAACCCGCGGGCGATCGACGAGGTTGCGCGCAGGATGAAGCTCGAGCCCGCGAAATTCGCCGATTCGCTTGCGCTGACCGTAGGCCAGACCGGTGCGGCTCACGCGGGCCTGATGCTCGCCAATGCGCTGCCCGCAGCAAAGCCGGGCGACCGCATCCTGGTTGTTTCGGTGGCCGACGGCGCGGACGCGATGGTGCTTCGGGTTACGCCAGCGGCGGCGTCGTATCGGCCCGCGCGCTCGGTCGGTGGGATGATTGAATCCAAGGGCGACGTGTCGTACGGGAACTATCTCAAGTGGCGTGAGATACTTCCCACCGAACCGCCGCGCCGGCCCGACCCCACGCGTCCGGCCGGACCGCCGATGTTCCGGGCCGAGCGATGGAAGTTCGGTTTCGTGGGCTCGCGATGCACCGCGTGCGGCACTCCGCAGCTTCCACCGCAGCGCGTATGCGTCAAGTGCCGGGCGTTCGACAAGATGGAACCGTATTCGTTTGCGGACCGCGGCGGCCGCGTGGCGACGTTTACCCTGGATAGACTGGCCTATTCGCTCAATCCCCCAACGGTAAACGTTGTGATAGACTTTGACGGCGGTGGCCGCTTTCTTTGCGAGATGACCGACTGTGAACCCGACAAGGTCGCGATTGGCGACCAGGTCGAAATGACGTTTCGCCGCCTGTTTACCGCCGACGGCGTTCATAACTATTTCTGGAAGGCGCGCCCGAAGCGCTAGAGTCCCAGGAGGATCGCGATGGCAAGCAAGGGCATAAAGGACCGGGTGGCAATCGTCGGGATGGGATGCACCTCATTCGGCGAGCATTGGAACAAGAGCGCCGACGATCTGCTGGTCGAGGCGGCCTACGAGGCTTACAACTCGGCCGGCGTCGATCCGAACGACGTTGACGCCTACTGGCTCGGCACGGTGGGAAATCTCTCCGGGCTCACGCTTTCCGGCCCGCTCAAGATTCCCTACAAACCCGTGAGCCGGGTCGAGAACTTCTGCGCGACGGGTTCCGAAGCGCTTCGCCAGGCGTGCTACGCGGTCGCCTCGGGCGCATACGATATTGTGATGGCGATCGGGGTCGAGAAGCTCAAGGACTCGGGCTACTCGGGCCTGGTTATTTCCGATCCTCCCAATGACGGCACGCTCGGCAGCATGACCGCGCCAGCTTCGTTCTCGCTTCTCGCCCCGGCCTATTTCAAGAAGTACGGGCTCGATTCCGAGAAGGGCAAGGACGTCCTGACCCGTATCGCCTGGAAGAACCATCGCAACGGCGCGAAGAACACCAAGGCGCAGTTCCAGAAGGAAGTGCCGCTCGAAGTGATCAGGAACTCGCCCAAGGTTGCCGACCCTCTCGGGATCATGGACTGCTCGGGCGTCTCGGACGGCTCGGCCGCCGCGATCGTGGTCCGCGCCGAAGACGCGCACAAGTACTGCAAGAACCCGATCTATATCAAGGCGCTGTCGTTCGTCGCCGGCCCGGGCGAAGGCCATCTCTCGCCCGAGTACGACTTCACGACCTTCCCTGAAGTGGTCGCTTCGGCCAAGGACGCGTACGCGCAGGCCGGCGTGACCAATGCGCGCGAGCAGATCAGCATGGCCGAAGTCCACGACTGCTTCACCCCGACCGAACTCGTGCTCTACGAGGATCTCGGTTTCAGCAAGCGCGGCACCGCGTGGCAGGACGTGCTCGACGGTTTCTTCGACCTCGAGGGCAAGCTTCCGGTCAATCCGGACGGCGGACTCAAATCGTTTGGCCATCCGATCGGCGCCTCGGGCCTGCGCATGATGTACGAGATGTGGCTCCAGTTGCGCGGCGAGGCCGGTCCGCGCCAGATCGGCGATCCGAAGCTCGGTCTCACCCACAACCTGGGCGGCGCGCCCGGGCGATGCGTCAGCTTCGTGTCGGTCGTCGGCCGCAACGTCGGCTGAGCGCGCGCATCATAGCTGACAAGCAACGGGAAGGCGCCGGATATACACCGGCGCCTTCTTTGTTTATTTTCTCCCTGAAAAACCGCGCGCGCTCCCGGCGCGATTCGAGCGTATCGAGGAAACCCGATGGCGATGAACCTCGACCGGATTCAGACTTTGGTGATCGCGATGATGGAAAACCGATCGTTCGATCACATCCTCGGATATCTGAGCCTGCCCGAATTCAAGCATCCCGCGTATCAGCGGATCGACGGCGTCCGGCAGGCCGAGGCTTACTATGCGCACGATCCGTATCCGCCGCGCCCGCTTACCAGCCCGAGCCTCGACCCCGACCCGCCGCACGAGCGCGAGGATATAGAGATTCAACTGAACCCGCCGCTGGGCGGGCGGATGCACGGCTTTATCGCCAGCTACAAGCGGGTCAATCCGGGCGCGCGGCTTGCCGGCGTGATGGAATACTGCACGCCGAATGACATCCCGGTGACGGACTTCCTCGCGCGCAACTTCGCCATCTGCGACAACTGGTTCTCATGCATCCCGGCCAGCACGCTGCCCAACCGCCTGATGGCGATGAGCGGTTATGCACTCGTCGATCACACGCCCGACGGCTATCTGCAGATCATTGAAAATCTCTTTTACGACGACCCGGACAACCTGCTCTACGAATGGCTCGACAGGCGCGGCGTGAGCTGGCGCCTTTACCATTCGGGCACGTTCTTCTTCATGCAGATGCCGCGGCTCGCGATTCGCTACGAAGCGGACGATGGGCGACTGTTTCGCCCGATCGATCGTCTGGCCGCGGATTTCGCCGCCGGCGACGTGCCGCAGGTGGTGTTTATCGAGCCGCTTTACGAAGACGATCCGCGAAGGGAGGGCGCCGAGGCGACCGACGATCATTCGCCTGCGTCGATATGGGGCGGCCAGCGGTTTCTCAAGATGGTCTACGAGGCGATTTCGGCAAATCAGGACGTGTGGTCGAATCTGGTCGCGATCGTCACCTACGACGAGCACGGCTCGTTCTTCGACCACGTCTATCCGCCCGCGATAAAGACCGATCCTCCGGCGAACGCGCGTTACCATGATGGATTTCGCACGCTTGGCGTGCGGGTTCCCGCGATCGTCGTCTCCCCGTTCGTGGAAACCGCCTCGCTCAGCGAGAGCCTGCTCGACCATACTTCGATCCTGAAATTCATCGGCGAGAAATTCGGCAAGGGAAACTACACTCCGCTGGTCGACGCGCGTCCCGTCGGCAGCATCTCGGAAGTGCTGAGCGACGCGCGGCTGGCTTCGATCGCGCCGATTCCACGCCCGCCCGCGATTCCGTAGAGAAAAACGCGGCGCGAGCCCCGGGATTCCAGCCCCGCCGGAAGATCGCGCCGCGTGTCCCTCCGTCGATACCGTGCGCGCGTCGGCCGGCCTATTCGGCCATCAGCTTCGCCATCACCTTGAGGCCCATGTCCATCGCGTCCCACGCGAATCCCGCATGGAAGGGCTCGCCGTGGCCGAATCGCCACGGAGCGTACACGCCGAGCAGTTTCTTCCCGATTCGCCACATGGGCGACACCCCGACCTTGTAGTTCCCTTGCTCGGTTGCGACGGCGACGGGCTTCAGCGGATCGTCGGTGTACTTGAGCGGCACCTGCGCGAAAGTCGCGCGATTGAATTCCTCCATCACGCACATGCTCATCGGCTCGAACTTGAGTTCCGGCGCCTTGCCCATGATTTCAGCGGCGATATGCTCGCCCGCCGCGTCGCCCTGCAAGAGCGCGAGAAACGCCTGCTTGATCGGGAAATCGGCCGCGTCTCCCACCGCAAAGACGGAAGCCTGTCCTTTCACCCTGCGGCTGTCGGGATCGACGTGGACGAAGCCGCGGTCGTCGCTCGGCAACGTCGCGTAAGTTTCCTTCGCGATATACGGAGGGAACGAAGCCAGTACGTCGAATTCCCGCTTCTCGCCGTTCTGGTATCTGACCACGCCCGGTTCGACCGAGGTCGCGACGAAACCCTTCAGGCCAATGATGCCGCGCTCCTCGAACTCGTCGGTTATGACAGTGTTGAGCCGCGGGCCGAATGCCTGGATAAAGCCGGTTTCGTAAGTGGTCCAGGTGATGTCGATACGCTCGCGGACGCCCTGGCGGCGAAGCCACGTATCGCTCATCAGGCACATCTCGTACAGCGGCCCCGAGCATCGGTTGTTCGGCGGAATGAGGAACAGGAGCCGACGGCGTATTCCGGCGTTCGCATCTTCAACCAGCTTTTTCATCGCGGCGCGCAGTCGCAGCATCTCTTCCGGCGTCCAGACCGTGACTGCGTTTTCGCGAAGACCCGGAATCTCCGACGGACGCAGGTCAGCGCCGGTTGCGACGACCAGGTAGTCGTAGCCGATTTCCCGCGTCGCAAGACGCACTTTGCGCAATTCGGGCTCGACGCCGCGCACAATGTCCTTGATGAACTCGATATTCTTGCGTTTGGCCGCGCCCGCGAGCGGAACCTTGAAACTTTCCGGGTTTTCGCCGAACGGGATGTAGATCGTGTTGGGCTTGAACAGGAAATAATCGCGATCCGAGACCAGCGTGAGATCAACGCGGTCTGCAAGCTTGTATCGGAGATAGAAGACGGCTTCCAATCCGCCGAAGCCGCCTCCAAGAACGACAACTTTTGGCCTTGCGCCCATGATGCTCTCCTTGGTCAAGGCCGTTTGCTTTCGGTTCGCGCGCGGGAAAGCTTCGGCTTGGGAAGCGGAACCGAAGCGAACGACCTTTTCCCTTCCAACCTCATGGAACATGCAAACGGCTTGCCGCTCATTTTCTTGGAAAAAGGAACGAATTTCGTAATTTTTCCCTAGATTCTGCTCCATGAAATGCGGTCTGGCCGGGGAGGCGATGGCCGCCCGCGCGCCAGCCGCCAATATGTCTTCCCTAAGGGGACATCGGCCGATGAATCCATCGGCAACACTCTTCAGTGCTGCCGATCGACGCGGAGGACTCGCTTAACGATGCCAGCGGCGATCGTGAGGCGTGTCGGGGAGGATTGGATGAATGCGTGTTCGTGCCGCATCTGCTGGTCCGCTTTCAGACTTGCGCGATCTTCGCCGGAAACTGGAGCGATCTTGCCGTTCCGCCTGTTGAAAGCCGTGAATAGGATCGAGAAGGCTTGGAAGGCTTGGTGTAGGTGATTTAAGAATAGTCACTCCGACGGCGCTTGTCACATTTGACTATCAACTTGGTATAAACTCGGCGAAAGGGCTGGCAGGCATGTTTGGCATGGTCAGCGAGGATCGCAACGCCTATGCTGCGCTGGCCTGGATGTCAGCCTCAATGGAAACCCTGATTAAAGGTGCCGGGAGGTCGATATGTACCTGCGTTCGGAACTTCCCGCCGGAGTCGGCCCGTGCCGGATTCTGGCCGCGATAGCGACGGCCGAGATCAGGGGTGTGCTGCAAGCCGACGGTTCGACTGCCGCGACTTCGGTCGATCAGGGAAGCGGCTCTGGCGGTGATGGCGGGGGCGGCGACGGCGGCGACTGACCGACTCAATCTCCCCGGTGTCGTCGCGATGTCGTCCGGCGGATGGCAGGTCGAGGAGTTGATGGCCTGGAACCTCTGCGGCGGAATCGAGGCGACATTGGGGAGCAATCTAAACTGACAGTAATCCATCCGTAACGCGGCGTAACCCCCGCGTCCGGGAAACCAAACCTCCGAGGCCGGTGCTCCCGCGGCGGCGTCGCGAAAAGCCGTTTTTGCTCCCAGACGCCTGCAATTCTCCAGCACTGGCGCGCGGCAAGCCATCTCCGGCTCAAGGCCACTCTGGGCACGCCACGTTCGGGGCTGCCGAGCGCACCGGCTTGCCCATCGGGTTTTTCCCGCGCACGCTTTGTGCAGCGCAGGCGAGCCGGTAGGCTTTCTTCTTGCCCGATGAAAGTGAATGCTGGTACAGGATGCTGAAGCGTATTTTGCTCAATTTTGCTGTCGTTGCTGCAGGGATCCTCGCCGCGCTCGGCCTTTTCGAAATCGGACTCCGTGTCGCCAACCGCAGGTTTCCGTACTTCTACTGTTACGATCGGTATCGCGGATGGGGACTGAAGCCGGGGGCCTCTGGCCTTTACGATCGCGAAGGGGTCGCGTTCGTGAAGATCAATCGCGACGGTTTCCGCGGCCCGGATGAGCCAAAGCAAAAGCCGCCGAACACGTTTCGTGTGGCCGTCGTCGGCGATTCCTATACTGAAGCGATGCAGGTGCCGTATCGGGAGACGTTCTGCGCCGTGATGCAGCGTCATCTCGCCGATTGCCCCGAGCTTCGCGGAAAACGTGTCGAGGTGATGGACTTCGGCGTGGACGGCTATGGCACCGCGCAGGAGCTAATCACACTGCGCCGCCAGGTATGGGCCTATTCGCCGGATGCGGTGGTGCTCGAGTTCTTCCCCGGCAACGACATCCGCAACAACTCGGTCGTGCTCGAGGGCGACCAATGCCGGCCGTTTTACGTCTATCGCAACGGCGAGCTCGTACTCACCGGTCCGTTCGTCACCTCACGCAGTTTTCGCCTGTGGTGCATGGCGCGCTTCGATTACCGCACGATGAGCCTGCTGACGCTCGCGGGCCGCGCGTGGAGCATCCTGACGGAGTCGCCGCATGTTCCCTCGGCGCAGAATCCCGAAGAAGTTGCGATCAACTACAGCATCTACAAGCCGCCGGCCGACGCGGCGTGGCGCGACGCCTGGCAGGTAACCGAGGGCCTGCTCGGAGAGATGAACGAGGAGGTGAGGGCGCATGGCGCGCGTTTTCTCGTGGCCACGCTCGACGTCGGAATCCAGACCTGGCCCAATCCGAAGGTGCGCGCAAAATTCATGAAGCATCTCGGCGTGACCACGCTCTCCTATCCGTCCCAACGCGTCGAAGCGATAGGCCGAGCCGACGGCTTCCAGGTGCTCCCGCTCGCGCATCCGATGCAGATGTACGCCGAGGAGCATAACGTCTATCTTCACGGCTTTTCGAACACTCCGCGCGGCTTCGGCCATTGGAACGCGATCGGTCATCACCTCGCCGGCGAACTGATCGCGGCGAAGCTGTGCTCGATGCTTCAGGGGACGGGCGGCGAGCCGGCGCCTCAACAAACGGCGAGCGACAGTGCGGCACACTGCACCACCGACACGGCGCGGGACCCTGCGAAGCGGAAGTCCGGCGGCGCCTGGTGCGAACTGCATCCGCCGACGCGCTGAATCCGCCAATCCGCGCGCCGCAGCCGGGACTTGACGCCGGAAGAACGGCGATCACGGCCCCTTGATCACGTGATTGCCAGCTCGGTGCCGCTCCCCAGTCGCTCGGTTTGACATAGTTTAGTCTTAGACCTAGTCTAAACGCTGGTGGAGATTCACGTCGCAAAGCTCCTGCGAGACGCCGGTATCCAGCCCTCCGCGCAACGCGTCGCAGTCGCCCAGTACGCGCTCGCCAACTCCGATCATCCGACTGCCGACAACGTATGGGCGAAGGTGCGCAAGAGCTTTCCGATGATTTCGCGGGCGACCGTCTACAACACGCTCAACCTGTTCGTCAAAAAAGGCCTCCTGCGTCAGTTCGTGCTGGGCGAACGCAAGACCGTCTTCGACGCCAGCGTGGACAGTCACCATCATTTCGTCGACGAGGAAACCGGCCGCGTTTATGACATCCCGTTCGAGGCGCTCTCGGTCTCGAAGCTGGAATCATTGAGCGGCTTCGACGTGCTTGACTATCACGTTGTCGTGCGCGGACGGAAAAGTGGCGCGCGAAAACGCGGATGAAGTTTTTCCGGGAACACGATTTCCTGGAGCGAAGGCCGCGGGCTCTCAGCCCACAGCCTTGGTGATGGTCCGATAACCGGAACTCGTTCCCGGTCCCGCGACTGGGAACCCTCCGGATAGGGAAGAACGCGAACGAAGGAGGTCTGGTCAAATGAAGTGGAGCAAGCCCCGGTTCGAAGAGCTGCGTTTCGGCTTCGAAGTAACCATGTACATCTACAACCGCTAACCACCAGCGAGCCAACGCTCCGGGGGCGCCGAAAGTTATTCTTCGGCGCCCCCGGCTGTCAGAACATCTCTGCATAGCGAAACAGCATCGCACGCTCGCCCGCCTGCAAAGCTCCCCGGCTCGCAAAAAGCTCTGTCAGGTTCGTTCGCCGTAAACTTCGTGTTGCTTGTCTGACGCCGGGTTGCGCCAGGCGCCGTTGCGCGCGCGTGTTTGACATCCTCGAACGAGCGGGCGTAGATGCAACGATTGACGCGGGTCTTCCGCTTGCGCTGCCCGAGAGGTAATGCCTAAGGGGTCGACGTCAGAAAAAGGCCAGGGGCGGCCTTTATCCACTCAATCCAGCCTGGGGACGGAGGATTTATGATCGAAATCGGGGTTTTCCAAAACGGCGCGTCTGATCTTCCGGTGACCCACACCTCCTCGGGAGTTGCGATTAACGACGGCAATCTTGCCGAGGTCCATGAGTCCAGCCAGCGCGGGTTGGTGGGACAGGTGCGGCAGGGAATTCTCGCCGACAAGCTCGGCTTCAACTACTTCTTCATGACCGAGCATCATTTCCAGCCCGAGGGCGCGGAGTTCAGCCCCAACCCTCTGCTGGCCGAGGCCGCGATCGCCACGCGCACACGCCAGATTCGTCTCGGGCAGGCGGCGAATATCGTGACCTGGTGGCATCCCGTGCGGATTGCCGAGCAGGCCGCGATGCTCGACGTGATCAGCGGCGGGCGGCTCGAATTCGGAATCGGCCGCGGTTATCAGCCGCGCGAGGCCGAGGTCTTCGGATGGCCGTTCGCGACGATCCAGGACCAGGAGCGCAATCGCGCGTACTACCAGGAAGCCTACGACATCATCATCAAGGCGTGGACCAAGCAGTCGTTCTCGCATCACGGCCAGTTCTTCACGATTCCTCCCGTGTTCACCCGATGGAACCATCAGCAGACCATCGCGTATTTCGAATCCGGCAAGGCCGGCCGCAAGCTCGAAGAAGTGTTGAGCATCGGCGCGCCCGATCCATACGGCGGCGCGAATCCTGTGATGCAGAGCGCGACTGTGCTGAAGGAACTGCAGGTATTTCCGCAGCCGCTTCAGCGGCCTCATCCGCAAATATGGGAGCCGCTCACGACCGAGCGCTCGATCAAATGGGCTGCGGAGCGGGGAATCAACGGCTATTTCATTGTCGAGCCGAATTCGCGCCTGAAAAAGAATATCGAAATTTTCTATCGCGAATCCGAAAAGGCCGGATGGCCCGATCGGCTCGGGCGCGGACGCTTCAAGTACGGATGGGACGCGGAGAAGCATCGCGGCGTGCTCACCGGGCGCTATATCCACATGGTGCTTCCCGGGCAGAACCGCGAGCGCGAACTGAAGCGCTACAAGTCAGCACTCGAAGTGCAGTGGGATTATTACGGCCCGTTCGGCTTTGCCGCGGTGCTTGCCGACGCGAACGAGGCGATGCTCGATCCGGCGGCAAAGGTCGAGCCCGAGATGCTGCTCAAGAAGGAAGTGGCGCTGTTCGGAACTCCAGCCGAAGTGACCGAACAGATCATGCGTATCAAGGAGACCTGCGGGTACGAGGACTTCGCATTCAACGCGTGGTTTGAAAAGGGTGGCCTCTCGAGCAAGGAAATCGAA
>JAKAVX010000057.1 GCA_021827465.1 Deltaproteobacteria bacterium
GGAAATCAAAAGCGAGCTTTCCCTGTCCGCGACGACCAGCATCGCCTCGAGCCGCCTCAGCACCCTGTCGGTGCGCCAGTCGCGCGCCATCTCGACCGCGGCGCGTTTCAATACTCCATTATACTCCTGGAGCTTGCCCTCGAACTTGTCGAACAGCGTGATTGCGTCGGCGGTCGAGCCGGCGAATCCCGCCAGCACGGTATCGTTGCGAAGCCGGCGGACCTTGCGCGCGCCGCGCTTCATGATCGTCTGGCCGAGGCTGACCTGCCCGTCGCCGGCGACAACCACGTGCCCCCGGTGCCTGAGGCTCAAAATCGTCGTTCCGTGCATCTGTTCCATTTCAGGCTCGCGGGTGGGCACGGCGGTAGACCTCTTTCAAATGGTTCATGCTCACGTGAGTGTATTTCTGCGTGGTCGCGAGGCTCTCATGCCCGAGCATCTCCTGGATGGAGCGCAGATCGGCTCCGTTGCCGAGCATATGCGTGGCAAAACAATGGCGCAGCCCGTGCGGTGTTATCGACGACGCGAGTCCGGCCCGTATCAGCCGGTTCGCAACGATCTTCTCCACGCTTCGGGTGGTCAGCCTGCCCCCGCGCAGGTTGGTGATTACCGGGCCGTCGGCCGTCCACGCGACCGGCATCACCCGCCGCCACGCCATCAGCGCCTCGATCGCGGGCTCGCCGATCGGCACGACGCGATCCTTGTCACCCTTGCCGGCGCGGACGGTGATCATCCCGATCTCGTCGTCGATATCGCGCCAGTTGAGCCCGACCAGTTCGCTTACGCGAAGTCCCGAGGAATAGAGAGTCTCCATGATTGCGCGATCGCGAAGCGCGGCGGGCGAATCCTTTTCAGCGTCGGTCTCGATAAGCCGCTCGACTTCGTCGGGCTGCAGAATCGCGGGAAGCCTGCGCTCCAGCTTCGGCGAGCGCAGCGTCTGGGCCGGACTCGCCGCGCCGGTCGTACCCTCGCGATACCGGAAGAACGCCTTTATCGCGCTAAGCCGCCGTTGGACGGTCGCGCGGCTTGCGCTCTTCATCAGATGGGCCAGGTAGAGCCGAATATGGTCGGCGCTGATGAGCGCGACATCGATTTCACCGTCCGCGCCCGACGCGCTCGGCATCGTGAGCAGAAAAGCGCGGAAATCGGTCAAGTCGCGGCTGTAGCCGGCTACCGTATTTCGTGAGGCTCTCGACGCTTTGGTAAGCGCCCGGATGAAAGCCTCGATCTCGGGGTGCATCGCCTCGCGCATCGTTGGTCCAATCGTTATGCTACATCCGTTATGGTATCAGCGGTGTTTCTGACGCAAAAGCATAGTCTTTGAGCGGGAACGCCGATTCTTCGCGAGATAGCCCCGGAGACGGGCACATGAATTGCTGGCATTGTGGACGTATCGTTGAAGTCGGCGAGCGAGTCGGCTTTCGGGACTATTGTCCGGGATGCGACCGGCCGCTTCATGTATGCAGGAACTGCGGATTTTACGACCCAACCTTCAACAACCAGTGCCGCGAGCCGATGGCCGAGCGGGTGGTGGACAAGGATCGGGCGAACTTTTGCGAATACTTTGTTCCGGCCAGGGAAGGCCGCGCCGCCGCATCGTCGCGATCGGCGGACCGCGCCAAACTGGAGAATCTGTTCAAGAAAAAGGGCTGAGAATTTTTAGCCTAAAGTCCAAGCGCCCGGGCGCCGTGGGATGCGCGTCCTGATGGAGCCGCGAACCGCAGCTATCGTTCTTGCCGCGGGGCTCGGCACCAGGATGCGCTCGGAGCGCGCCAAGGTGCTGCACGAACTCGGCGGCGAGCCGATGCTCGCGCGGGCGCTGCGCGCGATGGAGTCGCTCGCGCCCAATCCGATGGTGGTCGTGCTGGGCCATCAGGCTGACGCCGCGAAGGATGCCGTCCGCAAATCCTTGCCGAAGCTCGACGTGGCGTTCGCGCTTCAGCCCAGGCAGCGCGGTACGGGAGACGCCGCGCGATGCGGCCTTGGCGCGATAGCCGAGGACTTCCACGGCGACGTCATCATTCTATATGGCGACCTGCCGATGCTCGCGCGGGAGACACTCGACGCGTTTCGCCGGGCGCATCGCGAGGCCGCCTCAAGGCTCTCGTTCATAACAGTGAGATTGCCCGAAGGCGGCGCTTACGGGCGCGTCGTGCGCGACAAAAGCGGCGAGGTCGCGGCTATCGTCGAGGCGCGCGACGCGAGCCCCGAGCAGCGTGCAATAACCGAAATCAATACCGGCGTTTACCTGGTGGAGGCGGCGCTGCTTCGCGCCGCGCTTTCGGAGATAAGCGCCGACAATGCGCAGGGCGAGTACTATCTGACGGACATCGTAGGTATCGCCCGAAAGCGTGGCGTCAGGGTGCTCGGATGGTGCGCGGAGCGGGCGGATGAATTCGCCGGAGTCAACTCGCGCGAGGAGCTGGCACAGATGGAAGCGCGGATTCGAGAGACGATAAATCGGAAGCTGATGGCGGCGGGCGTAACCATTGTCGATCCCGCGACCGCCTATATCTCGGAGCAGGCCGAAATCGGCCCCGACACGACGATCGGCCCGAATGTGCAGGTTCTCGGGCGATGCAAGATCGGACGCGGCGTCATAATCGAGGGCACCGCGTGGCTGAGCAACGTCACGGTCGGCGACCGCTCTCATCTTAAGCTCGGCGTGCGCGCGGAGGACTGCTCGATAGGCCCGGAGTGCGAAATCGGCCCGTTCGCCAACCTGCGCAAGGGCACTGAACTGGAGGGGCGCAACCGGGTCGGGAATTTCGTCGAGACCAAGAAGGCGCGGCTCGGCCGCGGCACCAAGGCAAGCCATCTGAGCTACCTCGGCGACGCCGTGATCGGACGCGATACGAATATCGGATGCGGCGTTATCACGGTGAATTACGACGGCTATGACAAGCACGAGACGCGTATCGGCGACCGATGCATGGTCGGATGCGACTCGCAGTTTGTGGCTCCGGTCAAGGTCGGCAACGACGTATACGTCGCCTCGGGCACCACGATAGTGCGCGAGGTGCCGGACGGCTCGCTGGTCCTGTCGCATCATCCGCAGGCCGAGAAGCCCGGATGGATGGAGGCGTTTCACAAACGACACGCGGGCCGGGCCAAATGGTGGGAAGAGAAACATTGATACGACTTGGGCGATCGGACAGAATTATCGTGACTGGGCGAGAATGCTCCAAAACTGAGAGAGGTAAGCGGTAACTGAATAAAGGCACGGAGAGTAGCGCCAGGACTCGCTGATGCGAGTTGACGAGGTGGAAGCTTATCGAACGATTCGGCGGATGGCTTCCCGGTGCCACGATCGTTAGAGGCGGACAAACCGAGCGGGTGACCGCGCGACAATAAACCGTCTCAAGTGGTGGAGCATCAAGGCTCCAGAGCGACATTTCTAAACTCTCCCGAAAACAATCCTGATTGGAGAAGACGCGGCGAACGATTGGTTCGTGCGGCTCGCCCAATCGCAACCCGCAGACCGCGGCGAAGCCGCCGCGCAAGGGAGAGAACATCGTCATGTGTGGAATCGTCGGATACGTGGGAGCGCAGGAAGCCTATCCAATCCTGGTCGGCGGACTGCAACGCTTGGAATATCGCGGCTACGACTCGGCCGGAATCGCGACTCTTGACGCCGGCAACAAGCTCGAAGTGCGCCGCGCGGTCGGAAAACTCCAAAACCTGCGCAAGCTCGTCGAGCAATCTCCGCTCGCGGGACATATCGGAATCGGTCACACGCGATGGGCCACGCACGGGCGTCCCTCTGAGCAGAACGCCCATCCGCATCAGGCCGGCCCCGTCGCGGTAATCCATAACGGAATCGTCGAGAACTTTATCGAGCTTCGCGCCGAGCTTATTCGCCGCGGGCACAAGCTCAAGTCCGAAACCGATAGCGAGCTTATCTCGCACCTGGTCGAGGAAAACGTCAAAAGCGGGCTTGGACTGACCGATGCGGTGCGCCGCGCGGTGCGGGAGTTGCGCGGCTCGTTCTCGATCGTCGTGCTCTCGGAGACCGAACCCGGCAAGCTGGTTGCGGCCAAGACGGCAACGCCGCTCGTCGTTGGACTTGGCGAGGGCGAGAACTTCGTCGCCTCGGATATCCCGGCGCTGCTGGAGCATACCCGGCGTACGATCGTGCTTGAGGACGGCGAAATCGCCGAACTCGGCCGCGACGGCGTGCGTCTGATGAAATTCGACGGAACGCCGATCCATCGCGAGCCCCGGATTATCCAGTGGGACGCCGCCCGCGCCAGCAAAGGCGGCTACCGGCATTTCCTGCGCAAGGAGATCGACGAACAGCCGCAGGCCTGGATCGACACGATGGCGGGTCGGGCGACACCCGCGTCGTCGCGGGTCACGTTCGAGACCGAGCTTCTGCCGGCGGACGGCGCGGAGAGCGTAAAGCGAATCGTGATGGTCGCGGCGGGAGCGTCGTGGATCACGTCGCTAATCGGCAAGTTCATAATCGAGCAGATTTGCGGAATCCCGGTCGAGGTCGATTACTCGGGCGAGTTCCGCTATCGCCGTCCTCCGCTCGGACCGGGCACCGTGGTGTTCGCGGTCTCGCAGTCGGGCGAGACGGCGGACACTCTCGCCGCGACCGAAGAGGTCGTGGCGCGCGGCGCGCACGCGATCGCGCTCACCAACACTCTGGATTCCTCGATCGCGCGTCGGGCCCATGCGCAACTTTACACGCGATGCAGTCCCGAGATCAGCGTCACCACGACCAAGTGCTTCACCACGCAGATCGAGTCGTATTTCCTGTTCGCGATTCATCTGGCGATGAGGCTCGGGCGGCTTTCGGAGCAGGAAGCCGACGCGCTTTTGAAGCCGGCCTTTCTGATTCCAAACCAGATCGAGAGCGTGATCGCGCTCGAACCGTCGATCCGCGTGATCGCGCGCAAGTATGCGCTGGCGAGCGACTTTCTCTATATAGCCAGGGGCATCAACTACCCGGTCGCGCTCGAAGGCGCGCTCAAGCTCAAGGAGATTTCATATATCCACGCCGAAGGCTATTCGGCGAGCGAGATGAAGCACGGGCCGATCGCACTCATCGACGAGCGGATGCCGGTCGTGGTGATAATTCCGAACGACGATCTGTTCGAGAAGACGCTCTCGAACATGAAAGAGGTCGAGTCGCGCAACGGGCGGATAATCGCGCTCACCAATCGCAGAACGCCGGAACTCGAAGCGACCGCTTCCGACATAATCGAAGTGCCGGAGACGAGCCCCCTGCTGACGCCCGTGCTGATGACGATTCCGCTCCAGCTACTCGCGTACCATATCGCGGTCGAGCGCGGCACCGACGTCGATCAGCCGCGCAACCTGGCCAAGTCGGTCACCGTCGAGTAAGCGCGTGCGGCGCGCGATTCGGGCGCATCCGATAAAAGAAATCGGCGCGGATCGTCGTCGGAAGATCCGCGCCGAAACGATTCAGCAAAAGGAACGCCGACTCGCTTACGGGGCCGCCGCCACCATCGCGCGCACCGTGCAGAAGTCCTTGTCCACCGCGCCCATGTTGATGTACCAGCATTCGCGCTCGGGCGTATGCTGTCCCGGCAGGTAGCACATCGTGGAGTCGCCGGCCTGCACGTCAATGCGCGCCGCTCCCACCACGAACTCGCGCTTGAATGGATAGATCGCGACCCGCGCGTCGGGCACCGGGCGGTCTCGATAGGTCAGGAAGTAGATGTTCGCGCGCCATAGCCGGCCCGTGCGGTCGTAACCGTCCACGCACGGCGGGAACCACACTTCCGAATCGATATAGATGACGCTCTTGCTGTCGAGCGCGCCGCCGGCCTTGCCGAGCCTACGCCGCGGCGTCGCCTCAACTATATAGACGTGGCGCATCTCCCAGTTCTCGGGGCATGCAGTGGCACCGCCGTCGTGCGCGCAGGTTATTTCCGGCGAATGCGCGGCATGCACGCAGAGCAGCATGTCCTTCTCGCCGAGGTAACGATAGTTGTAGAACTCGACCTTCGGGTTGAAGCCCGAATAATGGTCGGGATCGAACGTCTGGGTTCCAGTCGCAGAACTCAGGATCGATTCGTTGAGCCTCCTCACGCGCCGCACACCGGGATCCCACGTCCACGCGTCGTCGCCGCGGTCGGGATTCGCGTAACGCCATCGGATGAGACCGGTGCCGCGCGAATCCTCGGGCGCGAGAATCGGGTAAAGCGCAAACAACCATACGCGGTTGGTTACCTTGAAGTCGGGATCGACCGGAATCGGATCGACTTCGGTACGGCCGACCTCGTTGTAGCCGGCGTAATGGCCGACCCAGATGTCGTTGACCACGCGATGGGAACCGCCGGGATTCACATACTGGAACTGGCAATCGTAAAAGCGCAGGTCGTAGTCGTCGGTCGAGATCGGCCGGAACACGTTGTTCCAGATGATCTTGGTCGCGATATGCGGATCGTTCTGGTCGAGCAGCGGGAACGGCTGACCCGCCACGTAGCCGACCAGGCTTCGATGGTCGGCGCTGAGGCGCACCTGCGAGGAGTACTTCTCGGTCGCATCCTTGAACGGAGGCGGCCAGTCGATCTCCTTGTGCGGCACGATATGCATCCACATGCCGCGCTGCACCATGTAGTAGACGCCGGGCGACACCAGGTTTTTCACCTTCGCCGCGCTCTTTGGAGTAATTACGTCTCCGGGCTTGACCTGGGCTCTGGCGGCGACTGAGAAAAGGAGCAGGATTGAGCAGGCGACGGCGCCCGCCATGAACTTCCGGACCCCATGCGGCATTGGCATTAAACCTCCCCCGAGGATTAACGTTACACACGTTTTGCGCCAGCTTAGCTAATGATGTCAAGCGCCCCGATGCTGAAAAAAGACGAGACAACGCTGGAGGAGGATGCTTTGGGATGAAAAAAGCTGACGGACAAGACGCGTTTACGCATCGCCTGCTGATACCGATTGGAAGGGCCGAACCGGGCTTGTGGCCGAGTATGATCCGGGTATGCGTCGCCCCGGTGTTGCTCGATCGCCTCGTTAGGCCGTTCGGCGCGTCGCGCGCACGGATCCCACGTCCTCGAATCGTCGAGTCGCCGCCGCGGCGGAATTCGCCAGAGGCTGCCCGGCGCGATTACTCGTAACGCAGCGCTTCGATCGGATTCAGCATCGAGGCCTTGCGCGCCGGATAGAAGCCGAAGAAGACTCCCACCGCCGCCGCAAACAGGAATCCGCCGAAAATCGCCTCCGGCGAGAGCAGAGTTGGCCATCCCGCGATCACCGAGAGCAGTTTCGAGCAAAGAATTCCCAGCGCCGCGCCCGCCAGTCCGCCGAGCACGCTGAGCAGCATCGCCTCGACCAGGAACTGCAACAGGATATGGATGCGCCGGGCTCCGACCGCCATCCGGATTCCGATCTCGCGCGTTCGCTCGGTCACCGAGACCAGCATGATATTCATGATCCCGATTCCGCCCACGATAAGCGAAATCGAGGCGACCGCGGCCAGCAGCAGCGTCATCACGCGGCTTGCGCTCTCGGACGCCTGCGCGATCTCGGCAAGGCTTCGCACCGTGAAGTCGTCGTCCTGCCCGGGCCGAATATGGTGGCGGCGATGGAGTATCTGCTCGATTTCCTTCTGCACCCCCGGAACCGCCGCGGCGCTTGCCGCCTTGACGTAGATCATGTTGACCACGCCGGAGATCTTGGGTGGGCCTCCGAACGGGCTGATAATCGCCGCGCTCGATTGATACGCCGGATTATTGGCGGTCCAGATCGGCACGCCTATATAAGGATTGAGAACAGGGTTGGTCGATCCCGTGACCGTTGACGGGACCGTTGCGGTCACCTGCGAAGTGCCGAGCACCTTTCGCTCGGCCGTATTGAACGGCATCAGCACCACGTCGTCCTGGTCCATGCCCCACGAGGACTGGCCCTTGACGGCGAGCACTCCGATCACGCGCAGCGGGAAATTCTTCACCCGGATAATGGCGCCGATCGGATTGTCGTTCTGTCCGAAGAGGTTTCGCACCACGGTCTGGCCGAGTAGGCATACCGGAGCCGCACGCCGGCTCTCCTGCCAGGTAAACGCGCGGCCCGCCGCGACCGGCCAGTCGCGAATCGGCAGATAGGCCGGGGTGACGCCGTTGATACTCGTGCTCCAGTTGCGATTGCCGCTGACGACCTGCGCGATCTGCCGATCCGCGTAGCTCACGTAGGCGATCTGACGGGCTTCCTTCCTGACAGCCTGCGCGTCACCGACCGTCAGCGTAGAGGCGCTGCCCAGTCCCGCGCGCACTCCGGCCGAGGTGGTCGCGCCCGGAAGCACCACCAGCAGATTGGTACCGAGGCTCTGGATCTGCGCCTGCACCGACGCGCGCGCTCCGTTGCCTACGGCGACCATCGCGATAACCGCCGCGACGCCGATAAAAATCCCGAGCATCGTGAGCGCCGAGCGGGTCTTGTTGCGCCGAAGCGCGCGTCCGGCCGCGCTCAGCGCCATCGAGCCGAACGTGGTCCATTCCTTTTCGGCAGGCTTCGCCGCGGCTGCGGGTGCGACCGGCCTTGCAGGCGGCGCCGCGGCGGCTGCGGCTGCGCGGCGCGCATCGGAAATCACCTTGCCGTCGCGGAAAGTCACCACCCGGTCGGCGTACTCGGAAATGTCGGGATCATGGGTCACGACGATGACCGTCAGTCCGCTCTCGCGGTTCAGGTGGCGCAGGATTTCCATGATCTCGGTCGAATTGCGCGAATCGAGGTTTCCCGTCGGTTCATCGGCAAGCAGAATGGCCGGCTGGTTGATGAGCGCGCGCGCGATCGCCACGCGCTGCTGTTGACCGCCGGAAAGCTGGCTCGGAGCGTTCTGCTCGCGCCCGGTGAGCCCGAGCGTTTTCATAAGTTCCTCGGCTCGGCTTTCCCCCTCCGAGGTCCATCCCGAGTAAAAGAGCGGCAGTTCGACGTTCTCGAGCGCGCTGGTGCGGGCGAGCAGGTTGAAGCTCTGGAAAACGAACCCGATACGGCGGCTTCGAGCGTCGGCCAGCGCGTTCTCGTCGAGCGAGGCGACGTCCACCCCTTCGAGCAGGTAGCGGCCGCTGGTCGGCCGGTCCAGGCATCCGAGGATGTTCATCAGGGTCGACTTGCCGGAGCCTGAAGCGCCCATGATCGCGACGAACTCGCCCTGCTCGATCACGAGATCGACGCCGTCGAGCGCGTTGACCTCGATTTCGCCGAGCCGGTAGACCTTTTTCAGGTCCACGATTTCGATAACCCCGCTCATCGCATGCCTGGAACCCTCAATGCGCGAAGCGAGGCGGCTGCGCCGACTCCTGCCCCGGTGCGGGGAGGGTTTCATCGACCACCACTTCTTCGCCGACCCGAAGCGGCCCGTTCAGCACCTCGACCAGGTTGCCGTCGCTGAGTCCGGTGAGAATCGAGACGGGCTTTATCCCGCGCCCGCTTCTGATCCATACGCGCACCTGATGCGACAGGTTGCCGCTCACCGCGGGAGCCGGCGCCGACCCCCTGAGCCCGCTCGGCGAGAAGCGAAGCGCCTGCTCCGGGATGCGAATCACGTTGTCGCGCCGCGCCGTGATAATCGTCGCGTCGGCGGTCATCCCGGGCTTGAGCAGGAATTCCGGGTTGGGAACGTTCACGACCACGTCGTAGGTGACTACGTTCTGCACCGTGATCGGCGCCTGGCGCACCTGTCCGACGATGCCTTCGAATTTCCGATCCGGAAACGCGTCCACCGTGAATTCCGCGTTTTCGCCTGAATGGACGTTGCCGATGTCAGATTCGCTGACGTTGGTGTCGACCTGCATCTTGGTCAGGTCCCTTGCGAT
>JAKAVX010000058.1 GCA_021827465.1 Deltaproteobacteria bacterium
GAAGCGGTTGGCGCGCACCACGTCGGCCGAGGCCTTGAGCAGTTCTTCCTCGCTGAACGGCATCGGCATCTCGACGATATGGGCGGAATCGATCAGGCGGCGGATATGCTCGCGGGCGCGGAAGATCGCGGAGCGGCCGTCGTCGGCCTTGTAGCATCGCATCCCTTCGAACACCGCGAGCCCGTAGTGCAGGCTATGGGTAAGAACGTGTACCTGGGCCTTGTCGTAGGGCACCAGTTCGCCGTCGAGCCAGATTTTATCGGATCGTATGCCGCCCGTTGCCAATGCCAACCTCTCAGAAATGGGTCTAATAGGCGGGCTCTTCCGCGCGAGCGGAGGGCCCCTTAGGTCGGAAAGGTAACCGAAGGCTCCAACTGTAACAAGCCGAAATCGCGTGTGCGAGGGCTATTCCGAGCGGTTGCGCGGCACGGCCTCGGTCGTCGCGGGTTCGGCGTCGTTTGCGCCTTCGCCGGTGGAAGGCGCGCTGGGCTCGGTCTCTCGCATCGCCCATCGCCGGCTCCGGCGCCTGCCGCCGCGACGCCTTCGCCTGCGCGAAGGGGCCGGAACGATTCCGCGGGAGAGATAGGCGTCGGGATTTTCGAGGAAGCGCGCGAGCGCCACGGTATCGGCGCCGTAAACCGGGGCGACCATCTCGAAGAACCGGCGCGCGATCTGAAAATACGGCCGGCGCGCGAGCCGTCTGGTCCGGCGCGATGGCTCGCGAAGGAGCGCGAACGCCTCTGCGATAAGGCGCATGTTCTCGGTATCGTTGCGCGCGAAGGCGCGTCGGCGAAGCTCGCTCACCACGTCGACCTTGCCGTCGCCGCCCTCGCGTCCGACCGCGCCGGCCAGATACATGTCGAGCAGCATCGCGGCAAGCACGAACTCGTGGCCGGGAGATTCGCCGGCGGCAATTCTCTCGCCGAGCGCGCCGAGATTGCGCACGGTGGGCGAGCTTTCGAGCGAGCCGGTCCAGGTCTTCAGATGGGCCGACAGCCACGGCATCAGCTGTTCCAGCAGCCCCAACTCCTCCATCAGGAGGATCGCGCGCGCCGCTCCGGTCTGCCCGATAGTGCGATAGGTTTCCTCGACCAGGCGCGGCATCGAGGCCTTCAGCAGGTCGGTGCGATGCCGTTCGATGGCGGCGCGGGTGGCGGGCTCGATTTCGAAGCCGAGCCGCGCGGCGAAGCGCACCGCGCGCATCATCCGGACCGGGTCTTCGGGCATCCTGAGGTCCGGGTCGCCGACCGTGCGGATGAGCCGGGCGCGAAGATCGCGCACTCCGCCGGTGTAATCGATTACGCGGAAGGTCTGGGGATCATAGAAGAGCGAGTTGACCGTGAAGTCGCGGCGAAAGGCGTCTTCCTCGGCGGTGCCGAAGGTATTGTCGTGGCGGATGAGCGGTTCTTCGGCAGAGATTTCCTCGCTGCGGCGGCGGAAGGTTGCGACTTCGATATTCTTGGGCCCGAAAAAGACGTGGACGAGGCGGAAACGCCGGCCGATAAGGCGCGAGTTGCGAAACAGCTCTCGGACTTCCTGGGGATGGGCCGAAGTGGCGACGTCGAAGTCCTTGGGCCTGCGCCCGAGCATCAGGTCGCGCACGCCGCCGCCGACCAGGTAGGCTGCGTGGCCGGCCCTTATCAGACGATACAGAATCTTGACGACATCCGGGTCGATTTCGCGTCGCGAAACCGAGTGCTCGGCGCGTTCAAGTATATCGGGTTCCAATCTTCGACCTTCTGCGATGGCGCGATACCCGAACCGCGCCGACACCCCCATCCCAAACCTAGCACGGTCGCGCGCTTCGGTTCATCGCTTCCGCGAACCGCCCCCTGCGAGCGCCATCCGTGCCCGAGCCGTAGCGATACCCTATAAGCCGAACGGACGCGCCTATGGAAGCATCGCCTGACGCCAAATAGAATATTTGAGGTTCGCGGTAAATCCCGCACTGCACTTATTTTCCCTCCCAGGAGGTCTTCGTCACGCAGCAGTTCGCCGCCGACATCCGCAAAATCCGCGACCGAGCGCGCAAGCATATCGCCGACGGCGCTGTCACCGGCGGTTACAAGGCCGATCGCGAGCAGGTGATAAAGATCCTGAACCAGGTGCTCGCGACCGAGATCGTGTGCGTGCTTCGCTACAAGCGTCATTACTACATGGCGAGCGGAATCAACTCCGACGGCGCAAAGACCGAGTTTCTGCAGCACGCCAACGACCTCGCCAATCTGCTTGCGCGAGTGTCGTAGGGCGCGCCGTCCGGACGGCATCGATGTATAGCAAAGAGCGGGCGGCCTCGGCTGTCCGCTCCCTGCGTATCATGCGCGCCAGGGATAGCGCGCCGCCCGCTCGACCATCGCGGCCAGGTAAAGCACCGCGAGCAGCGGCGCGATATCGCGCATCAGGCGGCCGGGAATCTGATGCGCGGGCGCGAATCCGAGCACGATAACGAGCGCGAAGTTCGCAACGCCTGCGACGTGGCCGAGCCGGCTTCCGATCGGAGCGGCGCGCGGGCCGCGCAGGATCAGCGAATCGAGCGCGTACTGCGCGAACAGGATCGCGAACAGGATAGGGATATAGGCGGGAATCGTTCCCGACCATGACTCGACAGTGAGCGCGACGAGGATGAAGGTGAAATCGGCGAGCGTATCGAGCCATCGCCCGCCCACGCTCTCGACTCGAAGCATCCTTGCCAGCCGCCCGTCGAGGAAATCGCTTGCCGCGGCGACGGTGGCGATCGAGCCCAACAGGAGCGGGTCGCGCCGCCCCGCGTACCATAGCGCGATCCATCCTGCGGCGAGCGCGAACCTGAGGGCGCTAATCGCGGTGACCATTATCGGGCCGGCGCGCCGAGTCCGAGGCGGTTCAACAAAACGCCCGGTTTGCTCTACAATCGTCTCCCCATGGCTCCCCAGAAAACCAATACCGTTCTTGTAGTGAGTCACGGCCCGTCATGCCTTGACGGCGTGGTCGCGGCCGCGGTGGTCGCACGCTTCCACGAGGGCCATCGCGTGCTCACGACGCTCGCCGCCAACAGCGACAGCGATCACACGATCCAGTCGATCAAGGCCGGAGCCGACGAGATCTGGATCACTGACCTGTCGTGGGCACAGCCGTCAACCGGCGAGCATCTGCGCCAGCTTGGCGCTTCCGGCACGCGCGTCTACTGGATCGACCATCATCGCACCGCAGTCTCACGCGCGGACGCGCCGGAGTTCAAGGTCCCGTTCGCCGGCAAAGTGCTCTCGGAGCGGTACTCGGCGGCGCGCCTTACGTTCAATTACCTGAAACGGCGCGCGGATGAGCTGCCATCGGAGGAGAAGCGCCGCTCGTTCGAGGCGTTCGGCGCGTTCGCGGAGATCGCCGACGATCACGACCGATGGGTGCATCGGATACCCGAGTCGCCCGACTGGGCGCTTGCGGTGCAGACGCTCGGCGGGATCGCCTCGTACCGGGAGATCCTGAAGCTCCGGGAACCGCGGATGACGCGGCGGCTTCGCGACGCGCTTCAGGCCGGGCGCGACGGGATGCGCCGCAGCATCGAGCTGGCCGATACTACGCGTGTGGACAGGACGCTCGGCAACGGGATCACGGTGCGCTCGGCGTGCTGCTTCGGCTACAGCAGCGAAGTCGCGGCCCATCTTTACAAGGGCGCATCGCGGACCGTCGTGGCGCTGTTCGATCTGAGAAGCCAGGGCGTGAGTCTTAGGCGCAGTCCCGATTGCGACGTCGATCTGGCAAAGCTGGCCGAGGCATTCGGCGGCGGCGGCCACGAGGCGGCGTCGGGATTTTCCCTTCCAGATTTGCGGCGTGTGCCCGCCGAGCGATTGTCCGAGGTGCTCGCGGCGCGATTGGAGAAGCCGAAGCCGGAGCCGCTGTGAGCGGCGTTCGTCCAGATCCATTTTGAGCGCGGCGATGCTCAAGGCTGAGAATCTCGCCGCATTGGCCGCTCATTTTGAGCCGGGCGCGCGCGCCTGGGGAAGGCATTGCGCCATTTGCTTTTGCATTGGCTCGGCTCGGGAATATGGGTCAGCGTGCGCAACAAGCGAGGAGTTGAATCCGTCAGCGCGCATGCTTTGCGCTGCTCGGCGGCACCCCTTTCGCTGTTGAAGGTTGCTAGAACCGTCCAGTGATTCACGCTCTCGGACGAAATCGTCCCGTCTGGCAGGGTCGGCAGTAGGACCAGATACCAGCATGACTCCGCTGTGCGCGGCCATAGAGCGGACACGCCGGACCGGACTGCCAACGCACTGTCGGTAAATCTGCCCGTCCTACCCGACTCGTCCTGAACCGGCGAAAAGGCCCTGCTTTTCCCTTGCATCATGGGTCCGTCCCGGCCAGACTGACTGCACGTTCATTTCGATGACTGAACGTACATTCAAAGCCCCATGACCCGCGAAGAACTCATCAAGGAGTACCGCGTTCGAGAAATCCTCGAGGCTGCCCGCCGCGTCATCGGCAGGCACGGCTTCGACGGCACCACCATCGACCGCGTCGCCGAAGAGGCGCGGATCGCCAAGGGCACCATCTATCTCTATTTCGGCAACAAGGACGACCTGCTCCATGCGGCGGTCGTCGAGGGCCTGCGCTCCCTCAACGCGGAACTTAAGCTCAACGACAATCCCGCGGCGACGCCGCTCGGACGAATCGAGAACCTGGTCCGCCATTCGCTCCGAATCCAGAACGCCAACCAGGACTTTCTGAAGGCTCTAATCCTCGAAACCCGGCTCGTCGCCTTCGTGCCGGGTGACCCGCGCGCCGAGGAGCTCCGCAGCGGCTACATGGAATACCTCGGCCATCTGGCGAATGCGCTTGGCGCGGCGATCGAGGCCGGTGCGATCCGGCGCGTTGACCCGATGGTCGCGGCGTTCACGCTAAGCGAGATGGTGACGGGGACGCTCAGGCGAAGGCTCTTCGGGCTCAACTCCAATCCACCCGAGGAAGACGCGGACGCGGTGCTCGACATGTTCCTTAACGGCGTCAGGACGATTCCCGGAGGTGGCGCGCAATGAAGTTGTATCCGATACGCGCGCTATGGGCCGGGGCGCTCGTGCTCGCGCTCTTGTGCGCCTCCTGCCGCGAGCCGGAAACCGCAAAGGCCGCGCAGGAACCGGCGGCGTCCGCAAGGCTCGTAGTCGTGGTCGCGACCGCGCGCGAGCAAACCCTGATCCGCACCGTCGAGGTCCAGGGCGCGCTCTTTCCGCGCGAGAAGACCGTGCTTGCGGCCGAGGCCGACGGGGCAATCTCCGAGGTGCTTGCGGATTTTGGCGACCGGGTGGCGGCGGGGCAGGTGCTATGCCGAATAGACCCGCGCGAGTATCAACTCCGGCTCGACTCGGCCCGCGCGCAACTGGAACAGGCCGACGCGCGGCTGGCCAACGCCAAAGCGAATTTTTATCGCGCGAGCGAACTCAAGAAAAACGGCCTTATCCCGGAGCAGCAGTTCGACGAAATTTCCTCGACGCTGCGCGTCGCTGGGGCCGACGCCGAGGCCGCCGCCAACGCCGTGGGGCTAGCAAAGACAAAGTTCGATTACACCTACGTCCGCGCTCCGTTTGCGGCTTACGTGCAGAAGCGGATGGTCTCGCTCGGCGAGCACGTCGGAACCGGCACGCCGGTCTATGAGCTGATCGCGATCGACCCTATGAAGCTTCGCGCCTCGATTCCCGAGAGGTTCGTTCCCAAGCTCAGGGTCGGGCTCAATATCGATTTGAGCGTCGAGGCGAATCCGGGCCGCGTCTATACCGGCGTCGTCCGGCGGATTGCGCCCGCGCTCGACGAAACCAGCCGCACGCTCCTTATCGAAGCCGAGGTTCCGAATCCCGACGGAAGCCTTAAGCCCGGCTACTTCGCCCATGTGACCATCAATCTCGGGCGCGACCGCGCGCTGTTCGTGCCGCAAAGCGCCGTGATGCGTTACGCGGGAGTGTCGCGCGTCTTCGTGCTCAAGCATGGCGTGATCCGAAGCCGCGAGATCGAAACCGGCGCGACGCTCGGAAGCAGGATCGAAATCGTCAGGGGGCTCAAGCCCGGCGAGCGGGTCGTTACGACCGATCTCGACCGCCTGGCCGACGGCGTGCGGGCCGTGGCGAAGGAGCAATCGCCGTCATGATTCTCGCCGATCTGTGCGTACGGCGTCCGGTCTTTGCGACCATGTTCATCGCGGTCCTGGTCGTGCTCGGATGGGTCTCGTACGAGCGGCTCGGCGTCGATCTCTATCCCAAGGTCGATATTCCGACCGTGATGGTGACGACGTTTCTGCCCGGCGCGGCGCCGGAAGAGACCGAGGCGCTTGTCACCAAGCCGCTCGAGGAAGCGATCAACACCGTAAGCGGCATCAAGGATCTGCGCTCGACCACGATGGAGGGCGTGTCGCGCATCTTCGTCCAGTTCAAGCTCGAACGTAACCTCGACGCCGCGACCCAGGACGTCCGCGACAAGATCTCCAGCGTGCTCGACCAGTTGCCCGAGGGCACCAAGCCACCCCTTGTGCAGAAATTCGATATCGACGCGGTCCCGATCCTCACCTACGCAATAACCGGCTACCAGAGCATCAAGGAGCTGACCGAGATCTCACGCCGGCTTATCAAGGAGCCGCTCGAATCGGTGGACGGCGTCGGCGCAATCTATATCGTCGGCGGACGCGAGCGCGAGATTCACGTGCTTATCGACGCCGATCGGCTGCACGCGACCGGGCTTTCGATCCAGCAGGTCGCCGCGGCGCTCGCGCGTCAGAACGTCGAGTACCCGGGCGGCAGAATCGAGCAGGGGCTCTCCGAGGAAACGCTTCGCACGCTCGGCCGGATCACCCGCGTTCAGGACTTCAAGAACGTAATCGTAAGCGAGCAGAACGGCCGGCCGGTGACGGTCGGCGATATCGGCACGGTCGTGGACGGAGTGAAGGAGCCGCGCTCGCTCTCGCGATGGGACAAGCAGAACGCGGTATCGCTGGTCATCCAGAAACAATCGGGGCAGAACACGATCGCGGTGGTCGATCGGGTGCGCGCCAAGCTGGCGCAGATCCAGAAGACGCTGCCGCCCGGCGTTCGCGTGATCGTCTCGCGCGATTCATCCACCTATATCCGCGAGTCGGTGCATACCGTGCAGGAGCATCTGATCCTGGGCGGACTTTGCGCCGCTATCGTGGTGTTCTTCTTCCTCGGCTCGATACGCTCGACGCTGATTGCCGCGGTCGCGATTCCGGTTTCGATCGTCTCGACCTACTCGCTGCTGCTCTGGATGGGCTTCACGCTCAACACCCTCACCCTGCTCGCGCTGACGCTCGCGGTCGGAATTGTTATCGACGACGCCATTGTCGTGCTCGAAAACATCTTCCGCTTCATCGAGGAAAAAGGGATGGGGCCGATCGAGGCGGCCAGGGCGGCGACCGCGGAAGTCGGGCTGGCCGTGAGCGCGACGACGCTCTCGCTGGTCGTGATCTTCGTGCCCGTCGCGTTCATCCACGGCGTGATGGGCCGGTTCCTGAACTCGTTCGGGCTTACGATGGCGTTTGCGATCATGGTCTCGCTGGTGGTCGCGTTTTCGCTGACCCCGATGCTGTGCTCACGCTTCCTCAAGCCGGGGGCGGGCAAGCGCCGCTCGCGCGATTCGGTGTTCTTCCGCCCGATCGAGGCAAAGTACGAGCGCGCGCTTTCATGGTCGCTGGCGCATCGATGGATAATCGTCAGCGTCGCGGTTGCGCTGGTGCTGGCTGTACCGCTGCTCGGAAAGCTCGTGGGCGCGAACTTCATGCCCAACGAGGACACCAGCGAGTTCGCGGTCAATGTTCAGACTCCGCCCGGCTATTCGCTGCTCCATACCGACGACGTCGTGCGCCAGATCGACAAGCGGCTCCGCACGCTGCCCGGCGTGCGCCATCTGTTCACGACCGTCGGCGATACCACCGGCGACGGGCGCGTAACCGTGGCGCAGGTGGTCGTGAAGCTGGCGCCGATCGATGAGCGCCGGCTCACCCAGTCGCAAATAATGGAGCTCGCGCGAAAGCGCGTCGAGGATTTTCCCGCGCTCCGAATCACGGTTGACGATATCAAGCCGTGGGAGCAGGGTGGCGTGCGCGACGTTGATGTCGATTACGACATACGCGGACCCAACCTCGACACGCTCCGCCGGATCGCGGCCCAGGTGCGCCATCAGATCGAGCAGATCCCGGGCGTGGTCGATCTCGATTCGACTTATGAAGGCGGGCTTCCCGAGTTGCAGGTCCATATCGACCGGCAGAAAGCCGCCGATCTCGGCGTATCGGTGCAGGATATCGCGTCCACGATGCGCACGATGGTCCATGGGAGCGTCGTCACACGCTATCGCGAAGGGCAGAACACGTATGACGTGCGGCTCCAGTTGGCCGCGGCCGACCGCAACAATCCCGTCGAGATTGCGTCGCTCACGGTTCCCTCGGCGACCGTCGGACAGGTGCGGCTCGACAACGTGGCGTCGCTCAGCAACGGCACCGGCCCGGTCCAAATCGATCGCGAGAACCGCCAGCGCCAGATAGCGCTGCTTTTCGACCTCGGACCCGGCGCCGCGATGAACAAGGTGCTCGCCGAACTGAAGCATCGCGTGGCCAAACTCCATCTCCCGCCCGGCTACATCACCACACTCGGCGAGATGGGCAACAGCCAGGTTTACGGCGAGATGATCCACGGGTTCGCAATCGCGATCCTGCTGTCGGTCATCTTCATGTACATGGTGCTGGCCGCGCAGTTCGAAAGCTTCGTCCATCCGATCACGATTATGCTTTCGCTGCCGCTCGCGGTGCCGTTCGCGCTCCTCTCCCTTTTGGTTTTCAGGGAGCAGATGACGCTGTTCTCGCTGCTCGGAATTCTGCTCCTGTTCGGAATCGTGAAGAAAAATTCCATCCTGCAGATCGATCAGACGATCAACCTGCGCGCGCAGGGAATCGCGCGGCGCCAGGCGATACTTCAGGCCAACCGCGAGCGGTTGAGGCCCATCCTGATGACCACCGCCGCGCTTATCGCGGGCATGATCCCAGTCGCCTTCGGCACCGGGGTTGGCGCCGCGTCCCATCGCGGGATCGCGATCGTCGTGATCGGCGGGCAGGCGCTATGCCTGTTCATCACGCTTCTGATCACGCCGGTTGCGTATTCGCTGTTCGACGACCTGGAGAACTGGTGGAAGCGCAGGGTGCTCGGTAAGCCGACGCTCAAGCTGGTCGAGACCGCTCCCAGCTACGATTTCGGGCCCCATCGCCACGTGGCGGATTGATCCCCAAGTTAGGCGCGTAACCGCCGTTTCTTTCGCGGCGCGCGGGTTGATACGTTGCGGTCGGTTTGCTTGCCAAAAAAAAGAGCACGGGACACAGCTGGTCCCGGCGCTCCCAATTCATTGAACGGAAGGCAGGATGGAATACCTTGCGGTTTTGGGCATCGGTCTTGCGGCAGGCGTGCTGGGCGGATTTTTCGGCGTGGGCGGCGGAGTGCTGATCGTTCCGGCGCTGGTGCTGCTGCTCTCGATGGAACAGCATTCGGCGGTCGGGACGTCGCTCGCGGCCCTGCTTCCGCCGGTCGGACTGCTCGGCGCGTTGGAGTATTACCGTCACGGCGCGGTCAATATCCCGTACGCTCTGCTGATCGCGCTCGGGCTCGCCTCGGGTGCGTATTTCGGAGCGGCGGTGGCGGTGAAGATTTCCGCCTTCGCGCTGCGGCGCGCCTTCGCAGTCTTCCTGGCGCTGGTCGCGATACGTCTCTTTGTGAAATGACGGCCCCGCTGGCAGTGATTCCGTGGGCGCGGCAAAGCGGATAAACATCGTTCGTGTTGC
>JAKAVX010000059.1 GCA_021827465.1 Deltaproteobacteria bacterium
GCCCGCCGATATCTGCTCGCCCAACTGGCGCATCTCGGCGCGCTTGCGGTCGCGTTCCTCGGGACTCGCCTTGCCGAGTTCCTTGGATTCGCGGGTTCGCCGCGCCCGCATCTCGTCGAGCTGATGCTGAAGGCTGCGCCGGCGCCCGTCGGCCTCCAGCACCCGGTCAACGTCGGCCGGGTCGGCGCCGGTCTGGGCGATCTTCGTCTTTACGAAGTCGGGCTGCTCACGAATCAGCTTTATGTCGAGCATTCAGAATGCGTTCCTAAGTATCTCGAATTTGCGGCTCAGGCCGTCACCGCTTATCGCGACCACGTCGAAGCGTATCGGACAATTGTCCGCGCGATAACGGGCCGCGAAAATTCCCGCCGCGCGGCGGATTCTCTTCTGCTTGGTCTCGTCAACCGCGTCCGCCGCCGTGCCCGCGATATTGCCTCGGCGCGCCTTGACCTCGACGAACACCAGCGTGCCGCCGTCCATCGCGACGAGATCGATCTCCGCTCCGGCCGCGCGAAAGTTCCGCGCAATCACCTGGTAGCCGCGCCATCTGAGATGCCGCGCCGCCATGCGCTCACTCCTTCGCCCGAACGAGAACCGGCGTATGCCGACCTTTTCGCGCGCTCGCGAGAGCATCCGGCCAAGCCATCCGCCGCCTGCGCCTGAACCCCCCATCGTCCGACTCCGCCCCTGCCTTGCGGTCTTGCATCAACGTAGATGCCGCCGCGGGCGGTGGCAAGCGCGCCGCCGCCTCCCGCGCGACTGACTTGGATGCCGCATAATGTTAGGATTCTCTAGCGATGGCCGAGAAAAAGATCACTCTGGAGCAGGTGCGGCACGTTGCGCGCCTGGCGCGCCTCGAACTCAGTGCCGAGGATGAAACGCGGCTTCAGGCCGATATGAGCAGCATCCTCGGATACGTCGACAAGCTTAACGAGCTCGCGACCGGCGATATCGCCCCGACCGCGCAGGTCGGCGAGGCGGGCACTCCGATGCGCGACGACGTGGTGACCAACCGTCCCGCGCCCGACCAGATGCTGGCGAATGCGCCCGCGCGCCAGGGCGGATTTTTCAAGGTCCCCAGAATCATAGAATAAGCAATTATGGAGTAGAGCCGAAAACCCCGACGGCCGCGTCCTGACCGGCGGCCCGCCTGCGAAAAGACCAGGTAATGACTTCCGAACTACACAAGCTGAGCGTCTCTGCGGCGCGCGACATGCTCCGAAAACGCGAGGTCTCCTCGCGCGAGATCACCCGCGCCTGCCTCGACCGTATCGCCGAGGTCGAACCCCGGCTGAACGCCTTTATCACCGTCTCCGAGCGCGAGGCGCTCGAGCAGGCCGACGCCGCCGACCGCCGTCTCGCCTCGGGCGACGGCGCGCCCGCGATGTGCGGCGTCCCGATCGCGCTCAAGGACATCTATTGCACGCGCGGAGTACGCACCACCTGCGCCTCGAAGATCCTCGACAACTTCGTTCCGCCCTTCGACGCAACCGTTATCGCGAAACTGCGCGCAGAGGGCGCGGTCTTCCTCGGCAAGACCAACATGGACGAGTTCGCGATGGGCTCCTCCACCGAGAACTCCGCCTACGGACCGACGCGAAATCCGCACGACCTCGAACGCGTCGCGGGCGGATCGTCGGGCGGTTCGGCCGCGGCGGTTGCGGCCGACGAATGCCTTGCCTCGCTAGGCACCGACACGGGAGGCTCGATTCGCGAGCCGGCCTCGTTCTGCGGCGTGGTCGGGATCAAGCCGACCTACAGCCGCGTAAGCCGCTACGGTGTGATCGCCTACGCTTCGTCGCTCGACCAGGTCGGGCCGTTCGCCAAGACCGTGCGCGACGTGGCGATCCTGCTGCGCACGCTCGCGGGCGTCGATCCGCGTGACTCGACCTGCTCGGCGCGTCCGGTGCCCGACTATGAAAAGGCGCTCACCGGCGAGGTCCACGGGTTACGAATCGGGGTGCCGAAGGAATTTTTCGTCGAAGGGATGGCGCCCGACGTCGAGCGCGCGGTGCGCGACGCGCTGAAGCAATACGAATCGATCGGCGCGCGGCTCGTCGATATCTCGCTGCCCCATACGCCCTACGCGGTCGCGTGCTATTACCTGGTCGCGACGGCGGAGGCGAGCGCCAATCTCGCGCGCTACGACGGTATCCGGTACGGCTTTCGCGCGGACGCCGACAACACCGACGATCTTTACAACCGCTCGCGCGCCGGCGGTTTCGGCGCCGAGGTCAAGCGCAGGATCATGCTCGGCACGTTCGCGCTTTCGGCGGGCTACTACGACGCCTATTATCTGAAGGCGCAGAAGGTGCGCACGCTGATCCGCCGCGACTTCGAAGGCGCGTTTTCGAGCTGCGACATAATCGTTGTCCCGGTCGCGCCGACCACCGCGTTCCGCCTCGGCGAGAAGACCGAAGACCCGCTCACGATGTATCTTTCCGATATCTTCACGATCTCGGTGAATCTCGCGGGGTTGCCCGGGATGTCGATTCCGTGCGGCTACGACGGCGGCGGGCTTCCAATCGGGATGCAGATAATCGGGCCGGCCTTCAGCGAGGAAACCATCTTCCGCGCCGGTGACGCGTACGAGCGCGCGGGCACGCAGGCGAAGCGGCCCACCAGGGTATGAGTGAAACGGCGATGGGTCTGGAAAACTACGAAGCGGTAATCGGACTCGAGGTTCATGCGCAGCTTCTGACCCGCTCGAAGCTGTTCTGCGGATGCTCGACGGCGTTCGGCGCAGAGCCCAACGGCAACGTATGCCCGGTGTGCATGGGGATGCCCGGCGTGCTGCCGGTGCTGAACCGCGAAGCGGTCGAGCTTGCGGTCCGCGCCGGAATCGCCGCGCATTGCGAAATTGCGCCGCATTCCGTCTTCGATCGCAAGAGCTATTTCTATCCCGACCTGCCAAAGGGCTATCAGATAAGCCAATACGAAACTCCAGTGTGCAAGGGCGGCTATATCGAGCTTCCCGCGAAGGATGGCGACGAACCCAAACGCATCCGACTCGTTCGAATCCATCTCGAGGAAGACGCCGGCAAGAATATCCATGAGGCCGACGGCTCGCTGGTCGATTTCAACCGTTCGGGCGTGCCCCTTGCCGAGATCGTGAGCGAGCCCGATATCCGAAGCGCCGAAGAAGCGGGCGCCTATCTCCGCGCGCTCCACGCCATCCTGCGCTACGCCGACATCTCTGACGCGCGGATGGAGGAGGGGAGCATGCGATGCGACGTCAACGTGTCGGTGCGTCCGCGCGGCTCCGACAAGCTCGGCGTCAAGACCGAAATCAAGAATCTCAACTCGTTCCGCTTCGTCGAAAAGGCGATCGATTTCGAAGTGCGCCGCCAGGTCGAAATTCTTGAGTCGGGCGGCAAAATCCCGCAGGAAACCCATCTCTGGGATCCCGTCCGCGAGGAAACGCGCCCGATGCGCTCGAAGGAGTACGCCAACGACTATCGCTACTTCCCCGAGCCCGACCTGCCGCCGCTCCGGATACCGCCCGACCTCGTCGAGGCGGTCAAGTCCGCGATGCCGGAGCTGCCCGCCGGGCGCCGCGCCCGCTATATCCGCGACTACGCGCTCTCGCCCTACGAGGCCGACGTGCTGGTCGCCGAGCGCGAGGTCGCCGATTACTTCGAGGCGACGCTGCCCGGCCTCAAGAATCGCAAGGCCGCCGCTAACTGGGTGATGACCGAAGTGCTGCGCGCGATTCGCGAGAGCGCAAAGCCCCTTGCCGAGGCCGCGCCGAGTCCCGCCGAAGTGAGCGCGCTGCTCGCGATGGTCGAAGCGCAGAAAATCAGCCTCAACGCCGCCAAGACCGCGTTCGCCGCGATGTGCAAATCGGCCAAGGGCGCCGAGGCCACCGTCGCCGAGCTTGGACTCGCCCAGGTCTCCGACGAGGCCGCAATCGCCGAGGTTTGCGACAAGATAATCGCCGCGCATCCCAAGGAACTCGCCGAATATCGCGGCGGGCGCGACAAGCTCTTTGGCTTTTTCGTCGGGCAGGCGATGAAGGCGATGGGCGGCAAGGCCAATCCCAAGGTCATCAACGAGATCCTGAAGAAGAAGCTCGCCGGCTGAACCCTCGCGCCACGCCGCCTGCCCGAGTGCCGGGCCGCTATGGGCAGTAGGCGAGCGTGACGTCGAGGTTGCTGTACGTAGGCGTCAGGCTCGCACAGGCCTGCTCGGACTCTCCGGTCGAGAAATTCACCGCAATGATCGTTAGCGTGATCGGCCCCGTCACCGGCGTCGGTTTTGTGGCGCTGCCATATACGACGTCGACCCAGTCGCAAAGGTTCGCGTTCGCCCTCAGGCGGAGCGCCGATTGGGCCGGGTTGGCGCTGTTGATGATGAGCCTCATCGTGAAACGGTCGAAAGCGTCCTCCTGATGCGCCGTCTGGGAAACGTCGCCGTCGAATGAATAGACAGTCCGATTGCCCGTGCCGAATTTCTGAATGGTGTTCCCTGCGATCCATTGCGAGGAGAGCAGATGCTGCGTTGCCGAGGAGCATGTTCCCACGCGCACGTCGACCAGAATGCTCTTCTGCGCCAGGTTCGCGCCGAAGTCCGTCAGGGTTGAGGCGTCAACCGGCGCGACGACGTCGTAGATATCGCTGTCATAGGTTGCCTTGTGGCAGCTAAGCGGACCGGTGACGCAGGTCGCGGTCTGGTTGACGACCCTCGCGACCGGCGCGGTGATGGGCAAGTTCGTCGATGGCTCCTGTGCAAACGCCTGCCCATCCGCCGCCGGACCAGCCGCAACAATCGGCGCGATCGCGAATAGAGCCGCCAGCGCCATCAAAACCGCAAGACGCACGCTGCCTTTCATGAGAGGACCTCCTCTACGCTTTATGACTGCGAGCAACCGGCGCGGCGTTACCGATATCTCCGCGACATGCGCCGTATCCCAGGCGAGAAACTTCGACTAAGAGGCGGTGCAATTGGCATCAATAAGCATTGGATAACAAATCGTTGCCCTTATAGCCAAAACAGCGTGCGACGATTCAAATTGGCTTGCGGCCAGCTGGCTGAGACCTCGGGCCCCGCTCTTCTCTTACATCTTTCCCTCTCCCATTTTTCGACATGGGAGAGGGCCAGGGTGAGGGTGCAGGCCGCGCGCCAAAAAAAAAGCGGGCCCGCGATTATTCGCGGACCCGCTCGCCTGAGCGTTGTCAGTGCCGGTTAGGGGCCAATAAAGGTGCAGGCGGCCGAAGTGATGTCCTTCGTGCTGTACTCGGGCGTCAGATCGACGCAGCCGAGGTCCGTGTCATCGACAATATCGGCCGGGGTGTTAAGGCCCTCGGTAAGATCTCCGATATCGAAAACCATTGTGACCGGCCCCATCACGGGGGTGGGGGTGTTGCTATTGGCCCAATCGCAGAAGTTCGCGTTCGCCTCGAGATGGAGCGCGGAGTTCGCCGGGTTGCTATTCGGAATCTTGAGATTCATTTCCAGATGGTCGTAGAGAGTAACCTCTCCGTTGAACAGAGAGGCGACTTGGGGAACGTTGCCTTCAAATGCATAGATCGTGAATTTGCTGTTGACGGTTGTGTGCACTTCGTTGCCCGGAATTACCTGGAGGGAAACCAAATGGCCGGTGAAATTCCCGGCCTCGAGCGCTGTACAGTTGCTGCCCGTCAGGAACGCCACCAGCAGCCCGTTGGTTGTTACGTCCTTCCCGAGATCGGTCGAATTGGCGGCATCGACCCCGGCGTTCACCTCGTACGAGTCGCTGTCCCAGTAAGGCTCCTCGCAGCTAATCACCTGCGACGTCTCATTGTCGCAACTCGCGACCTCGTGAGTGACCTCGGCCTTGCCGCCGGTGAGCGAAAAGTCGGCCGGCGCCACTGTCGCCAACGCACGGCCCATCCTGGGAAGAATCGGCGCGAACGACAGCGCAACCGCTGCCGCAATCGCGATTTTCCGCAACCAGTTGCCCTTCATGATTCGGAACCCTCCTTGCCGCGATTCGATCGTCGGCGATTCGTAATTTTCAGTTCTCTTCGAGAGGCCCCCACAAGCTGCCGGAGGCCGACTAGTCTTCGGCAAAGCAAATAAACGCCCTAGCGCGCATCAAATAGCAAACTGGCGCTGTGTTTACAAGCAATTTTGTGCCCAAAAGAAGCAGGCCCGCGAATGCTCGCGGGCCTGCTGATCGTGAGGCAAACGCATCAATCGACGCAGAACTGGTTGCTCACATCAAGAGTATTGTATTCCGGCGTTAGCTGGACGCACTGGGTGTCGGTGTCGCTGTCGCTGTCGTCCGGGGCTGCAATGCTGAACCGCAGCGAAACTGTACCTTCGCTCGTCGCGTTGCACAGGTTCGCGTTTCCTTCGAGATGCAGCGTAGCCGTCGAGCTTGTCTCCGTGATCTCCATGCTAAGCTGCGTGAAGTCTTCCGCGGCGAAATTTGGCAGGCTGCCATCGAAGGAGTAGATCGTCTTCGGATGAGGGCCGCCGGTCGTGGTCTGATGAACGGCTCCGCCCGGGATGGTCTCGTAAGATATGGGAGTGCCGGTGCAATTGCCGGTCTCGTATAAGTCGACCCCGATTCCATTTTCCGTCACGTCTGTGCCGAAGTCGTTGCCGACGTACTTGAGTGCGGCATTAATCTCGAATGAATCGCTCGGATAGCCTATGTCGCAGCTGAGGAAGCTGCCGGACGGCGGGACGCAGTCCGCAATGTCATGCGTAATTTCAGATTTGGGCGTGCCATTGAACTGAAAATCGAGCAGCCCTACCGTCGCCCACGCCATTCCGGCGACCGTGAATATTCCAACCAGCGCCATCAGGAACGTCAGACGTAAACTGCCTTTCATGATCGGAAACCTCCTCCAGGTTTCAGACTCTGAATAATCGATGCGACTGTCGGTGGGATTAGACGGTGACGGTTGCATCGCGAGCGACGCTCGCCGTGTCGGAGAGATTCGGCGGTCGTGCAGACTGCCAGGCCATCGCGGATGCATCTCGCATCCTCCCCCAGCGCCCGGAAACTCCGGGTGCTTCGCTTCCGCCAACCGGCAAAAGCTTCGGCAGCCAAATGGCGAACACGCCGTTTCTAGCAGAAAGTCGTCACCTTTAGCCAGAGATAGGCTTAGCCTATCGTTAGGACACCAAAAGACTCAGAAGTAGCAATTTATCGCCATCGGCAGTTACGTGTAGCGCGATTGCCGCGAATTGCCATCTCCGAATCATCCGCTTCGGCGCCCCGCCGGACCGCAACGCGCGGCGCTGCTCTTGCGCGCGGCGCTGCTTTTGCAGCGCATGACGGAAATCCTGAATTGCGCGCGCTCCACTTACCCGCTACCGTTCGCCCCGATGGAACCGAGCCCGCAGCCCGAAGCCGCACCCCGCCGTCCGCGATATCCCTGGCTCAAACTGGCGATCCTCGTCGCCGCGACCGCCGCCGGACAGGCGATGCTCATCCCGATAGTGCGTTACGCGGGCCCGCACGTCTCCGCCCGCGACAGCCAGATTGCGCTCGCGATCATGCTAATCCTGCTCGCGAGCCTGCCGATTGGCCTTGCGGTGATACCGGGGCTCGGCCTTCCCGGCACCGTTCTGCTGGACCGCCTGCTCAGGCGCGAAACCGTGCGCGAGAAAATCCGCCCGCTTCTGCGCCGCGCCGCCGTTCTGGCCATCGTGTCCTTCGCGGTGTCGCTTCCGATGCTGCCGCTCAGGCTCCGGACGATCGGCGCTCCCGACAAGGCGCAGATGTCGCGGGTGCTCGCGCTCCCGGCGCTCGGCCTCACGATACTCTCCGGGGTCGGCGCCGGCCTTCAGGAAGAGATCATGTTCCGCCTCGGCCTGCTCTCGGTCTTCATCTGGATACTCGCGCGTGCCGCGCGGATCCGCGGCCCGGTGATGAACCGCACGGCGATCATATGGATCGCCAACCTCGCGCAGGCCTACCTGTTCGGCCTGATGCATCAGGCGCTCGCGCTGACCGGCTCGGTCGGGAGCTTTTCGACGCTCGGCGCGTTGGTCGATCCGCGCACCGTGGTGGGGATTGTGTTCGGCTACGCGGCGATTCGCTACGGCCTCGAGACGGCTATCGCCACGCACGTTCTGTTCGACGAGTCGATTTTCATTATCGCCACGGTTGCTCCGCTTGTGGTGCGATAAGCGGTGCGCGCCGCCGTCGCGATAGCCTGTGGCGGGCATCGCAGAGCGAAACGGCGGATTCCTTGCATTTTTGCCGCAACCGTCTCTCTTTCGTAACTCTTAAGCACCCTTAGTGAGCCTACGTGACTCGCCAGCACTCAGGGAGTTTGCCCTCGCCTTTCAGTTGCAACAACTTTTCACCTGTGGTTAATACGCGTTTACTTGACACGAGCCTAGCTCCCTTGTTACTTGGCGGACTGTCGCAGAGAAAGACTGCGCCCAAAGGAGGCGGCTCTGAGTCATGTTTTCCAGGGTGTTGGAAGGTGGCAGGCCCGGTTAGGCCGAAAGTCTGACCGCGCGCGCAACTTCGGTTTGAGTTTGAACGGGAAAGAAATTTTTTTCTTCAGGAGGGAACGATGAGAACCAGGATTTTGGCAGTAGCAGCCGGCGCTGCGATGGCAATCGCGCTATCCGCATTGCCCGCGCTGGCCCAGTCGAGCGGCAACTTCACTGCGCAGGTTCAAACTGCTGCGTGCATGCTGAGCGACAGCACGGGCGGCCTTAGCTGCTCGAACGGCAATGCGAACGGCGCATGCATCGGCACTTTCAGCACTACAATCAAGACGCCGAACAGCAGCCAGACCGCGCTCTTGATCACGCCTTCGCTGGTAACCGGTCTCTTCACGGACACCAACATCAGCGGCGGCAACGGTGGCGGCAAGAACAGCCAGACCTCCGCCAGTTCGTACGCCGGGATCTCGGTTCAAGTCGACCTGGACGGCAACCCGGTGGCGCCGGACACGGGCGAAGGCGTCATGTATGACGCGCGGTTCCAGGAAATCAGCACCAACCTGTTCAGCGTGATCAGCGAGTGCACGAGCGCCACGCCGTGCAACCTCAATCTGCTGCTCAGCACGCTCTCCGCGCACAGCTTCAATTTCGTAGCGCCCAGTGTTGGCGGCGGCACGCACACGGTAACCGTGCAGTGGACTCTCGGCTGCTACACCGTCTCGGACACCGGTGCGGTCTCAACCTCGTGCTCGCAGGTGTTGGGAAGCACCAGCGCAGCCGGGTGCGCCGGCCCGGGCTCGGTCACGGTCCAGCAGGTCCAGAACTTCAGCCAGGACAGCGGCATAAGCATCCAGTAACGGCCTGAAGACGCCGGGCGCCGTGATCCGGAGCCCGTCGCGAGAATCGGGGGGCTGGGCGAGGACGATGCCCAGCCCCTTTTTTCCGGCTCCCAGGCGCGACCGCCGTTCTCATTTGAGCGTACGCCCGCCGCGGCCAATCGCCTTTGCAGCGCGCGTAGTGTAGGGATTCTTTGATGAGTAGCGAGGAAGCACGAACGCTCCCATCCGCGGACGAAGCGCAGCCGCGGCGGCGCCTTCCCGCGCTGCGTCGCTGGCAACTGACGGGCGCCGAGACCGCGATGCTGGCCGGGGTGCTCGCCGCGGCGGTGCTGGTTTACCTGCGATGCCTCGCCAACGGTTTCGTCTCCGACGACACCATCATGATCGTCAAGAACCGCTACATCAGCCAGTGGTCGTTTTTGTGGAAATCGATGACCAGGGACTTGTGGTGGTTCAACAGTAAGGACCTCAGCCACGGCATGCCCACGTCGTGGTACCAGCCGGTC